>NZ_JALNUG010000038.1:0-8383 GCF_026540675.1 Bacillus sp. GC_Bacil_1 | reverse complement strand
ATTAGTTAATGTCAACTAAGTTTTTCATTTCGTTTGTCGCTTGCGACGTTAATGTCATCGGCGACTTGTCCTATATTACACCCCTGTAGATCAATCGTCAATACTTTTTATCTTTTTTATTTTATAAATTATAAAAACTTTGCCCTCTCTTAATTTCTAACACATCCTTAGAACTTCATAAACGTATGTATTCAAACTAACAATCTGCAGACTACACTCTCTAACTTAATACTAATACTTTTCTAAAGAATGAATGCGAGACCAAGTAAATATATATTAAGGATAATATTTTTTCTTTTAGTACGCCCCCCTTCTACTCATCTCTAGGGGATTATATATAAAACATTTCTCTTCTTTACCTTTAATCAACAAAAAGGAAAAGAAATCTAATAAACTTAGGAGGCGTTATGAAATGCATGTTAATAAAAAGATAATTTATGTATCCCATGATGCCCATTTCCACGGAGCACAGCTACTTTCTTTACATACTATTAAGGCTCTTAAAGAAAACTTTGATTACTCTGTTGCAATTATTTCTATTGGATCCGGTATTTTAATTCCCGATTTCCAAAAGTACGGTCCTGTTTATTGTCTCGAGCAAGATTATCAAACAAAAGAAAAGGTCGAATTATTAATAAAGGATTTATTATCACAGGATTTTACCCTCGCCATATGTAGCACTGTCATAAGTGGCGATATCGTCGCATTACTAGCTAGACACAATATAAAAGTTGTTTCATTAATACATGAATTACCGCATTTAATACAACAGTACTCTGCTGAAGGGAAAGCTAAAAACATCGCTGAATTTGCTTACAAAGTTGTTTTCCCTTCACAATACGTACAAGAAAAATTTCGTACAATCACTGAATTGGATCCTCAAAAATGTCACATTCTCCCTCAAGGTTTGTTTAACCACAATCCTTATAAGAATAATATCGCAAAAGCTAGAAATGAGTTACGTAAGAAGCTTAACCTGCCTCTAGATAGCAAAATCATCCTGGGTGTAGGCTTCGCAGATTATCGAAAAGGAATCGATCTATTCTCACTTATCTCTTACTCAGTAAGAAAGACTCACAAGGATATTCATTTTATTTGGGTAGGGAGAACAGACGTTCAATTCCTGAATACACTGCCCCCTAAATATAAAGCACATTTCACAGTAATCGATCCTACTCCCGATATCGGATTATATAACGCCGGAGCTGACTTATACTTATTAACTTCAAGGGAAGATCCTTTTCCAAATGTTGTTTTAGAAGCATTAGATGCAAAACTTCCTGTTATAGGGTTTAAAAATGCTGGAGGTTTTGAGGATGTTGTTACAGAAAAAACTGGTGCCTTAGTAGACTTTTTAAATTTACCCAAAATGCTAGAAAAAATATATGAATTTATTCATGATGAGGGATTACGATTACAAAAGGGAAGCTTTGGCCAAGAACTTATCGAAAAAAACTTCAATTTTCTTACTTACATTTATCAATTACTAGATCTTCTCGAACATAATTACAAAAAGATAAGCGTAATCATACCAAACTATAATTATGAAAAATACTTACCTGATCGAATCGAATCAATATTAAACCAAACCTACCCTCTTTACGAACTAATTTTCTTAGACGATGCCTCCACTGATCATAGCGTATCAACATTTAAAGAACTGCTCTCAAAAGAAAATAAGATCCATCTGAAGGTTCAACAGGTTATTAATGATACAAACTCTGGTTCTGTATTTAAACAATGGATAAAAGGCGTCACTGCAGCAACTGGTGATTATATTTGGATTGCAGAGGCCGATGACTTATGCGATAAGACATTTTTACAAGAGGTGATGCAGGGGTTTTATATAAATAACAATATTGCCTTAAGCTACACACAATCAAAACAAATAGACGAACAAGGAAATGTATTGGCTAATCATTATTTAAATTACACAAATGATATCGATGAAGAGAAATGGAAAGCCCCCTATTTTCGAAAAGGCGTCGACGAAATACAAGATACGTTACTTATCAAAAACACTATACCTAATGTCTCGAGTGTAGTTTTTAAAAATATAGATATGAAGAAAACAGAAAAACAGTTAGAAAAGTTCAAAATAGCTGGTGACTGGTTCTTCTATGTTTCTCTTCTTACAGAGGGAGATATTTACTTCAATCCAGCCCCCCTAAACTATCATAGACGACATTTAAATAGTGTAACAAGAACAGAAGATTCATATTCCCATTACAATGAAGTTGTGCAAATGCAAAATTTCATTAAAGAAAGCTTTACTATCGATGACATTTCTAAAATGAAAATGTATACATATAGAAAGTATCTTAAAGCATACTTAAAAATTTAAACGTATGCTTTCTCTGCCATCAATATCTCTTGTAAGGCGATACTATTATTTAAGGGGGAATACTCTTTGAAAGACTTTATAGAGGAACATAAAGATTTAATTTCTCAAATCGCACACAGCTACAATGTAAATGCAAGTATCCATCCTGAGGATCATATCTTTCAGTTCATTGTCACTAATCCCGTTTTCCCATCAAAAAAAGAAGCGATAGATTACTATTTTAAAGACGGGCAAAACTCAGCACAAATACTCTTAGACTTAATCACTTCCCTTTATCCTCCTACAGGCAATCCAATCAAATTGTTAGAGTTTGCATCTGGATACGGCTGCGTAACACGTCATTTATTAAATCTACAAGCGAATTTGAGTATAACCGCTTGTGATATACACGAAGAGGCCATTTCCTTTATTGAAAACAAATTAAATAATCCTTCTATATTATCTCATCTTGAGCCCGAACAGTTAAAATTAGACTCCTCTACGTACGATATTGTTTTTTGTCTATCCTTTTTTTCTCATATGCCTGATACAACTTGGTTTCGTTGGCTTCAAACATTGTATAACGCTGTTTCACCTGGTGGTTTATTCATTTTCACAACCCATGGCTATCAAAGTAAAAAATATTTCGGGTTTCCAAATTTAAACGAACAGGGCTATTGGTTTCTCTCTTCTAGTGAACAATTCGATTTAGATGTTAATCAGTACGGACAAACGATAGTTAGCCCCTCTTACGTATGTGACAAAATTAAATTATTGCCCTATAACCCAATCATCAAAAAGTATACTGAAGGATTTTGGTGGGAACATCAAGACCTTTGGGTAATAGAAAAAGAAGTAAAATAATAAACCACGCTCTGCTTAAATACAAGTAGAGTGTGGTTTATTATTTTTTACTATATAAGAACTCTTCAATCCATAGCTTATTTAATCTAATCCCATTTTTAAAATCTATTTTAGGTTCCCAATTCAATTCTTGTTTTATCTTATCAATATTTAAAATGATTCTTTGGACGTTCTCTTGTTTTTGTTTATAACAGATAAAATCCACTTTTCTTTCTGTTATTTTCTCTAGTTCCACAATAATTCGTTTTAAAGAAAGACCTTTGCCACTCCCTATGTTATATACGCAAGATTTCAATTGATTTAATTGTGCTAGTTGTATAGTAATTTCAACTAAATCATCGATATAAATATAATCTCTAATAATCTCCTCTGGATTCCCATATATATTAATCCTTTCATTACTGAGATGCTGATACAAAAAACAATTTATCGCCCCAACTTTTTTTAAGGGGTTTTGGTATTTTCCATACGGATTAGAATATCTACATACAACATAATCTATTCCATATTTTCTCTTATAAAAATACAAATAATTCTCGAGCGAAACTTTTGTTATTCCATACGGGGAAAGTGGTCTTAATGGATGTTTCTCATCAATAGGCAAATATTCAGGTTCACCATAAACTGTGCCTCCCGAAGAAGCTAATATAATTTTTTTAATACGAAAATCTTTAACACTTTCCATGAAATTAAGAAAAAATAAACTGCTATTAATATCGCCGAAAACATCTTCAATTGAAGTTGCTACGTTAGACGTCGCAGCTAAATAAATAATAATATCTATATTCACTAAAGCCTTATATATATCCTCAACATTTTCTAAATCACCTTTAATAAATTCAACTTCACTTATAATATTTTGAGGAAAATTATTTATATGCCTGGAAAATACTTTTACATTTTGCCCCTGTTTCAATAAACCCAATGCGAGGTTGATACCAATGAAACTATTTCCACCTACTATTAAATAATTATTCTTCCTCATAATATCATCTCTCTAGTAATAAATTTTTCCCATCGTCAAACCTAAAAACATACACAAATAAACTGGATCATTTCGATTATTCATCTTCTTACCATTGTATGTTTGTTATAAATTTTCATTATCTTTATTTTCTATTTTCATTTTGGAAGAACTTCCTTATTCAGATTGACTGCAAAAACACTCATAATATTTACTCATCCCCATGAATATATTTAATAAACAATCCTCACTTGTTTAACCCATAAAAAAACTTCTACATACACAAGGTTCTCAAAAAAAGGAGTGCGAAACTCATGAAAAATATAAATCAAGAGCTTTTAAATCATGTAATTCTACATAAAGACCGAATTCCGCATTACCATAAAGACTTTCCCCTTATACTATTTTGGAGTCACAGAAGCGGATGCACCGCATTAGCTAATTGGTTCTTTTTTCAAATTGGATTATTTACTGAAGCAAAGAAATACAATGACTTTATTCATTACTATGAATTCTGGGTGTATAAGAACAATATAAATTACATACCAGAGTTACAGAATGGTCTTCTAGAAGGTAAAAAGGATGTTTGTAAACTTGTGCGAAATCCCTATACAAGGGCTGTCAGCTCATTTCTATTACTTGCTGACAATCCATACGCTAGCCCCCAATGGGAAAGTATCCGTCATTATTTTTATAATGATAAATATAGTAATCAAGGAATATCATTTAAACAATTTTTATATTACGTTCAGGTATTTGGTTCCAATTCCCTAGCAATAGATATACATTTTAGCCAACAATACGTCCCTGGTGAAGAAAACTTCATCCAATGTTATATTCCTTTAGAAGATTTTAATGCACAAATCACCAAACTGGAACACACGTACGATTTGATAAAATCCAATTTAGCACTTCTTACAAATTCAGATCATCATCGCGCCCACAAGATGATTTATGCAGGGAGCTATGCAGAACTTAGCATTACAGATGAAGCCTTCCCACGATTTCCAACATACGAAAGCTTTTATGATAAAGAAACTATGGATTTAGTTACAGAAATATATGCACAGGACTTTGAAATGTACCCATACACGAGAGGGATACTTTAAGTCTATACATTTTTCTATGAATAAAAGCTAATGCATCGCATAGCATAAAGTGAAACTTTAATTCGAGTCGGGTTCTCTTCGACTGATTATTCTCTTTTCCTAATCGCTATTTTAAGAGATACCTAACTTTCACCTATTCCCTTTGATTTCGCCGATTGTTGACGTGTATCATACTTTCCATAAATAGATTGCATGTAACATAGGAGTGATGTCGTGTGGAAATCAATTTGAAACACAATAATGGGTACTGCGTTATTTGCGAAAAGAAAGCTACATTTATAGAGCATAATGATTGGCTTAGAGATCATTATTTATGTTCTACATGTAACTCTATCCCAAGGCAGCGAGCTTTAATCCATACTTTACACACATTTTTTCCAAAATGGGATTCCTATAGTATCCACGAATCCTCTCCTGGAGGAATTACAACTCAGCTACTATTAAAAAACTGTAAAAACTATACATATTCTCAATACTTTAAAAACTATCCTCTTGGCCAATACTTTCAAGGAATTAGATGTGAGAACTTAGAAGACATGACTTTTGAAAATGAATCTTTTGATTTATTCATTACTCAAGACGTTTTTGAGCATGTAATGACGCCAAACAAAGCCTTTAAAGAAATAGAACGAGTATTAAAACCTGGCGGCGCTCATGTATTTACTGTCCCTTGGTATCATACACTCACAAAAACTGTGCAAAGAGCAAGATTGAATAAAGAGGTGATTGAATATATTGAAGAGCCCATTTATCACGGAAACCCTATTGATGAGAATGGGTCTTTAGTAACGTTCGATTGGGGGCAGGATATGATTGAATATATTTATACACACACAAATATGTATACCATTGTTTATTTACAAAAGGATAGATCACTCGGGTTAGATGCTGAATTTTTACATGTTTTTATTAGTAAAAAGCAAGAAAATAAGGTTTAATCACTATATAATTCGGAGGTTTGACAAATGCATAACTTTAAGTTAGGAAGTGATTTTGATGATCTTGTTAATTCACTATCTGATGTTGAACTTCTAAATTTATTTATACAAAGTTGTTCCCAAACAACGATAAATGGGGTTCCCGTACCTAGGTTTCCTCCTGAAGAAATTCAAAAACAATTTGTAGGTGCTTCCTATGAACATGCTCTTTATGAAGCATATTTATTTTATAGCTATATAAAACAATACGCCCAGAATTTAGGTGTTCCCGTGAATAAAGAAAGTAAAGTTTTAGACTTCGGCTGCGGATGGGGAAGAATTATACGCTTCTTATTTAAAGATGCTTCTGATCAAAATTTACTTGGCATTGATGTGGATCCTGCGATGATCACACTTTGTAATGAAACACTAGGAAGAGGGATATATAAAACAGCAAGTCCACATCCCCCTGTAGAATTTATTAGTGACAATTCATTAGATATCATATTCGCTTATTCTGTATTCTCACATTTATCCGAAGAAACTGCTGAAAATTGGATAAAAGAATTTTCAAGAGTTCTTCGCCCTGGTGGAATTTTCATCGCAACAACACAAGCGCGCTATTTTCTTGATTTTTGTCAACAATTCCACGAACATCCTGAATTAATTCAAACAGGATGGCATAAAACTTTATCTCAAGCTTTTCCAGATATACATCGCGCTATCTCGGATTATGAAAACGGAAAATTTGTCCACAGCGCTACTGGTGCAGGGGATGTTAGAAATAGTAGTTTTTACGGAGAAACCGTTATACCTAGGACTTATATTGAAAATCATTATGAGAAATATTTAAAGCTACAAGACTTTTTTGATGATGTAAATCGATTACCTCAAGCCCTCTTTGTCCTTCAAAAAATTTAATTCCTTTTATTCAACGTAATACACTTAATTTCATGACGAAAAGCACTTTCTATTTCAGCTATATATCAAATTACCTAATACTCTCTTATTAAGTAAGCTGTAAAAACAAATTCAATACATACCATAAAAAAGCAGTAAACAGCTAACATATCTCTTGTTTTAAAATTGCTCCACCAAATCAAGAATACCTTCCCAACAATTGAACTACGAAAAACATGAGGGGGATATACTTTGAAAATAATCGCTTTTTACTTACCACAATTCCATCAAATTAAAGAAAATGATCGATGGTGGGGGAAAGGATTTACTGAATGGACAAATACTAAAAGTGCACGCCCTTTATTTTCAGGACATTATCAACCGAGGGAACCTTATCAAGATTTTTATTATGACTTAACTAGCCCCTCCGTAAGAAAGTGGCAAGCAGAAATCGCTAAAGCATACGGTATATATGGTTTTTGTTATTATCATTATTGGTTTAAGGGAAAAAGACTATTAGAAACACCCTTTAATGACGTACTAAAGATGAAGGAACCTGACTTCCCTTTTTGTCTTTCTTGGGCAAATGAACCATGGACAAAATCTTGGGATGGTCTCGATAAACATATATTAATGCCTCAAGATTACGGAGATATATCTGATTGGAAGGAACACTTTGATTATTTATTACAGGCTTTCCAAGATGAGAGATATATTTATATAGATGATAAACCTCTATTCATTATTTATCGTCCAGGACATATTCCTGATTGTGAAAAAATGCTTAATTACTGGAATGCATTAGCGCGAGAAAATGGTTTAAAAGGCATATACTTTGCTGAAACATTAAACAGTTTTCCACTACCTAATATAAATGGATTCGATGCTAGCATTCAGTTTGAACCTTTCTATACAATTGCCCATGATAGCTCTTCAGACATAAATAAGGTCATATATGATTCTGATATGCAATTGAATGTTTGGGACTACGATAAAGTATGGATGTATATATTACAACGATCGCTCCCAAAGAAAAAAACATTTCCTGGGGCTTTTGTTGATTGGGATAATACTGCACGACGTAAAAACGCAAATAGCAGCATCTTTGTAGGTTCTACCCCTGAAAAGTTCACCATATATTTAAGCAAGCAAATTCATCGTACTTACTCTTTTTATAACAGCGAGTTTTTATTTATTAACGCATGGAATGAGTGGGCTGAAGGAACTTACTTAGAGCCAGATAAAAAATATGGATTTTCTTATTTAGAAGGAGTTAAAAATGCAATTGATAGAGGTATGAAAGCAT
>NZ_JALNUG010000037.1:0-10059 GCF_026540675.1 Bacillus sp. GC_Bacil_1 | reverse complement strand
GAAACAAATATTGAATTTATTAAGCAAAGCAAAACGTGGTTAACAATTTACCGTATTGCGGTAGTTGGAATGGTATTATTCGGTTCTGTTGCGACGCTTCAAGTTGTATGGAATATGGCAGACTTATTTATGGGTCTAATGGTAATCACGAACTTAATTGCAATTACACTTCTTGGCCGATTTGCGTATGCAGCATTAGCAGACTATGTAAGGCAAAAGAAACAAGGGAAAGATCCAGTCTTCAGTGCAGATTCTATTCCTGGTTTAACGAATACAGAGTGTTGGGATAAGTCAGCGGTAACAGATAAAGAAAAAGCAGTGTAATTGAAAAGGTGAGCATCGAGGCAAATTCGATGCTCGCCTTTTTTGTTGTAGTAAATAATGAAAAGGGTGAGGGGTAATTATTAATATAACTTTTTTTGTTTGTTTCTCTCGTTATTATGGGGAACGTACTGCTTTAAAAGTATGACTGGTCGAAGAGGATAAGTGATTGAGTATTGGATAAATGCATGTAATAGCTATATTTTTATGAAAAAAAACACGCATGTTAAGATAATTAACATACTCATGTCATAAAACCTTACATAAAGTTCTTGATTACTTAAAGTTTTTAGAATATAATTTTCTTATTGTTAGAAAGAGGGGGCAATACAAATATGGATTTTTTAGCTAGGGTAATTGGGGATGTAAATAATATCCTTTGGTCATATATCATTATTGCGATGTTAATTGGGTTAGGGCTCTATTTTTCATTTCGTGTGAAATTTGTCCAAGTTCGTTACTTCGGTGAAATGATTCGTTTGCTTGGGGATGGAGCAAGCTCGAAAACGAGGAAAGCGCAAAAAGAGAAGAGCGGCGTATCATCATTCCAAGCGTTTTGTATGAGTACAGCTTCTCGTGTAGGTACTGGTAACTTAGCTGGTGTAGCTATTGCGATCTCAGCAGGTGGTCCAGGAGCAGTATTTTGGATGTGGTTAATTGCGGTAATTGGGGGTGCTTCTGCATTTGTAGAGAGCACATTAGCGCAAATTTATAAAGTAAAAGATGGGAATGCATTCCGTGGGGGCCCAGCGTATTATATGGAAAAGGGTTTAAAGAAACGCTGGTTAGGTGTTGTGTTCTCTGTTCTAATAACAGTAAGTTTCGGATTGATTTTTAACGCTGTACAGTCTAATACTGTAGCAGCTGCTTTTGATAGTGCATTTAAAACAGATAGCAGATTGGTAGGTCTTGTTATGGCTGGTTTACTTGCAGTTATTATTTTCGGTGGGGTAAAACGAATTGCTCGCGCGGTTGAAATGATTGTTCCAGTAATGGCAATTATTTATGTAGCAGTGGCATTATTCGTTGTTGTAACAAACATTACGGCAATTCCATATGTATTTAAAGAAATTTTCTTACATGCTTTCGGAATTAAAGAAGTAGTAGGCGGAGGATTAGGAGCTGCGATTTTATTAGGGGTAAAACGTGGGTTATTCTCAAATGAAGCAGGTATGGGTAGTGCGCCGAACGCAGCAGCGACTGCAAACGTAACGCACCCAGTTAAACAAGGTTTCATTCAAACTTTAGGGGTATTTACTGATACATTATTAATTTGTAGTTGTACAGCATTTATTATTCTTTTATCAGATGTGCATAATGCAGCTGATTTAAATGGAATTCAATTAACGCAGCAGGCGTTAAGTCAACATATCGGTCCATGGGCTTCTATATTTGTGGCAGTTGCGATCTTCTTGTTTGCATTTAGTTCATTAGTAGGTAACTACTACTATGGTGAAACAAATATTGAGTTCTTAAATGGAAGTAAAGTGTTATTAAATTCATACCGCATTGCTGTACTTGGTATGGTTATGCTAGGATCTGTAGCGACAATTCAAATCGTTTGGGATTTAGCAGATTTATTCATGGGTATTATGGCTGTTATTAACTTAGTAGCAATTGTATTCCTTTCAAAGTACGCTTTCGCAGCGTTATCAGATTATATTAAGCAAAAGAAACAAGGGAAAGATCCAGTCTTTTATGCGGAGTCTATTCCAGGTTTGAACAATACAGAGTGTTGGGATAAGCCAGCGGTAGCTGATAAAGAAAAAGGAGTATAATGAGGTGAGCATCAAGTGAAACTTGATGCTCATTTTTTGTTGGTTCAGCTATTTGTGTGAAGTGAAACTCCTGCTCATTAAAGTTTCGCTTTATAATGAAAAAGACGAACATTCATGAATGTTTCATAATAAAATGTATTTTTTTAAGAAAAGTGCGGATATGAGTTGTGATTTATGTTAGAATGGAAAATGCCTTTGAAATAAGAGGTTTTATGATCTTTCCTATCCGATTGAAGACTTTGGAGGAGAAATGGAAAGTTCGGATTATTTCTTGTTTTGAATGGTCAGACGTTCAACGTTAATGAAGAGTTAAATGGAGGATTTTATTAATGAAGTTTGTTATGTTCCTTGTAGGATTACTCGTTGTATTTGTACTCGGTTTTCTTATAAGTGCCGATCGAAAGAAGATTAAGTATAAACCAATCGCAATTATGCTTATTATTCAGCTAGCATTATCTTATTTCTTATTAAATACGCAAGTTGGTTATATTTTAGTAAAAGGAATTTCAGATGGATTTGGCGCACTTCTTGGATATGCGGAAGCTGGAATCGTTTTCGTATTTGGTGGTCTTGTTAATAAAGGAGAGGTTTCATTCTTCTTAACAGCGTTATTACCAATCGTATTCTTTGCGGTTTTAATCGGAATTCTGCAACACTTTAAAATTTTACCGATATTTATTCGTGCTATTGGTACGTTGTTAAGTAAAGTAAATGGTCTAGGAAAACTAGAATCATATAACGCAGTAGCAGCTGCCATTGTTGGACAAGCAGAAGTATTTATTACAGTAAAAGATCAATTAAGTAAAATCCCAAAACATCGTTTATATACATTATGTGCATCTTCTATGTCGACAGTGTCGATGTCAATCGTTGGTTCTTATATGAAAATGATCGAACCGAAATATGTAGTAACAGCACTTGTATTAAATTTATTTAGTGGTTTCATTATCATTCATATTATTAACCCGTACGATATTACAGAAGAAGAAGATACACTGAAATTAGAAAATAAGAAAAAACAATCATTCTTTGAAATGCTGAGCGAGTACATTATGCTTGGTTTCACGATTGCGATTACAGTAGCAGCTATGTTACTCGGTTTCGTAGCATTAATTACAGCAATCAATAGCTTGTTTGATACAATGTTCGGTATTACATTCCAAGCTATTTTAGGATATATTTTCTCACCATTAGCATTCGTAATGGGCATCCCGCAAGCAGAAATGGTAACAGCGGGACAAATTATGGCAACAAAATTAGTATCAAACGAGTTTGTTGCGATGCTTGACCTTGGAAAAGTAGCTGGTGATTTATCGGCTCGTACGGTTGGTATTCTTTCTGTATTCCTTGTATCATTTGCGAACTTCTCATCTATCGGAATTATCGCAGGTGCAACGAAAGGTATCGATGAAAATCAATCAAATGTTGTATCATCATTCGGTTTACGCCTTGTGTACGGTGCGACGTTAGTAAGTATTCTATCAGCGATTATCGTTGGTGTTATGTTATAAAGTGAAACTTTAATTAGTGGGGGGAGCTTTATCCCCCGCTGATTATTAGTTGAACCAATCGGGCTTTTATGGGCAATTAATCACCCATCTAACTTCTTTGTTTTCGCTGAATGTTGAGATGGGGGTCTTACTGCCCGTTAAAGCGGGGTAAAAAAGGGTAGCTCTAGCTCATAGCTGGGGCTATTTTTTTTATGGTAAATTTGCATGAAAAAACCAATTAATTAGGAATATATTAACATATAAAAATCTTTTAAAATTTATATTGCATTTCACCTAGATAACGCTTACAATTTGATTTGTAGGTGGTATCAATTTCAGACTTTCAAGTATGGTAGGAGAGAAGAAGCTACCTTTTATAAATTGCAATTTATGTAAACGCTTACTGATTTTAGATGACAGTTGAATAGTTTTAGGGGTTTAAAATTTTTTTAACAATAATGGTCAGACGTCATTCGTTATACGTTATACGACCAATAATTCGTGGGAGAAGTGGGGGATTCACATATGAAAATAGTAATGTTTCTAGTCGGTTTACTTGTAGTGTTTGTACTAGGTTTCCTTATCAGTTCAGATCGTAAGAAGATTAAATATAAACCAATTGCACTTATGCTTGTTATTCAATTGGTACTTGCGTATTTCTTACTAAATACAAAGGTCGGATTTGTATTAGTAAAAGGGATCGCAGATGGATTTGGTTCTATTTTAAAATTTGCGGAAGCTGGGGTTAATTTCGTATTTGGTGGTCTAGCAAACGATGGACAAGCACCATTCTTCTTAACAGTATTATTACCGATTATTTTCTTAGCAGTATTAATCGGGATCCTGCAACATATTAAAGTTTTACCGATTATCATTCGTGCAGTCGGTTTCCTATTAAGTAAAGTTAACGGTTTAGGAAAACTAGAATCATATAATGCGGTAGCAGCTGCAATCGTTGGTCAAGGGGAAGTATTCATTACAGTAAAAGATCAACTAAGCAAATTACCGAAAAATCGTTTATACACACTTTGTGCATCTTCAATGTCTACAGTATCGATGTCAATTGTCGGTTCTTATATGAAAATGATTGATCCAAAATATGTAGTAACAGCACTTGTATTAAACTTATTTAGTGGATTCATTATTGTTCATATTATTAATCCATATGAAGTAAAAGAAGAAGACGATATTTTAGAATTACAAGAAGACAAGAAACAAACATTCTTTGAAATGTTAGGCGAATATATTATGCTTGGTTTCTCTATCGCTGTAACAGTAGCGGCGATGTTAATCGGTTTCGTAGCATTAATTACAGCAATTAATGGCGTATTCGATTCAATTTTCGGAATCACATTCCAAAGCATTTTAGGATACATCTTCTCACCATTAGCATTCGTAATGGGTATTCCAACATCAGAGATGTTACAAGCAGGACAAATTATGGCAACAAAATTAGTAACGAACGAATTCGTTGCAATGCTTGACCTTGGAAAAGTAGCTGGCGATTTATCAGCTCGTACAGTAGGTATTTTATCTATCTTCCTTGTATCATTTGCGAACTTCTCATCTATCGGAATTATCGCAGGTGCAACGAAGAGTATCGATGGCAAACAAGCAAACGTTGTATCATCATTCGGTTTAAAACTTGTATACGGTGCAACGTTAGTAAGTATATTATCAGCGATTATCGTTGGGGTTATGCTTTAATAAATTAAGAAAAGCAATGAGCGTAGGCTCATTGCTTTTTTTGTTTAACTTGCTTTATCCAAGTCTCTTTTAAAACGTGGTTTCTCTAAATAAGTTCCCAGTCTCCAGACATATTCCACTGGCCCCATTCGGTATTTCTGGAGCCAATAGGTGCTAACGAATAATTGAATCGTATAAATTCCGATGGTTAAAAGAATACCGAAGAAATAGCCGATTTTCCCGTATAAGCCAAATCCATATGCGTAAAAAATGGTTGTTGCGATAATAGATTGCGCTAAGTAATTACTAACGGACATTTTCCCTATGTTCGCCATGTATGTTAGTAGACGGGTTGCTTTTTTGTAATGGAATAATAAAATGATTGTGCTTCCGTAAAAGAAGGTCATAGTTACTGGTGTAAGGCCATCTTGTAACATAATTAAAACCGGGTGTTTTATGAACATAGCTAAGATTTTAATTGTAAAAGAGAAGAGACCGGTGGCAAACCATATTTTTTTGACAGCAGGTATATGTTTACTGACCTCAAATAGCCAGCCTTTTTTCCCTACATACATTCCGAGTAGGAACAGTGGAGACATAAAAATTATTGCGAAAACTGATATAAAAAATAATCCGAATGCACCGTCAATTCCCATGTAATCAAAAGGATTTTCAGTCAATCTAAAGTTGACGTGATCCATATAGCTTCCAGTTTGATGGACTTTATGTTCTTTTTCAGTATAAGGTGCGAAATCATTTATATTTGTAGATGGATCAGTTTGATAAGACATAAGTGTAGTAAGTGCGAGTAGAATAATCGCCCAAATAAGCAAAGTTTTCGGTTTTCGATTGATGAATATCATTAAAAAAATCCCGATTATTCCGTATGCAAATAAAATATCTCCCTCCCAAACAAAAGTGCCATGAATGTAGCCGAGTAGTAAAAGAATGATAATACGTCTTATGTATGTGGGGAAGAATTTTTTTCCTTTTGCGATAATACTTTTTTGTAACAAAATAATGCTAAGCCCAAATAGAAAAGAAAATAGGGATATAAAGTTATGTGTGCCGAAAAATTGAATAAACCAATTAGCGCCTTTATCAAGATCGCCAAATAGATAAGTTGGTTTTTCACTGGTGAAGAACCCAAATTGAATTAATTTCATATTGACTAGTAAAATGCCAAACAAAGCGAAACCACGAATTGCATCAACAGCTTCTACACGTTGATTCATTTTTCCTCTCCTCGTATATTCGTTTTTATATTGAAAATAATACCATTTTATATCTGACACTATGTCAAATGTGAGGAAATTTAAGGTGATTTTAAGATAGAGAGCAAACAAAAAAATCACCTTAATACATGTATTAAGGTGATTGAAATATTACTCAGCTGGAGGCGTAAATGTACGTTTCTCTAATTCAGCATCTAGCATAAACAGTGCGTTTGAATCGCTTGTAATACGTTTTAGTTTTTGGATGATGCTATCGAATGAAGCTTCTTCTTCGACTTGTTCGTCAACGAACCATTTTAAGAATGTAATTGTTGCATGTTCACGCTCATCCCAAGCGATATCAGATAAGTTGTAAATACGTTTCGTTACTTCACGCTCGTGCTCAAGTGCGACTTCAAAAGCGTTTAATACAGATTCGTATTCGTTATTCGGATTATCAAATCCAGTAATAATAGCGCGCTCTCCGCGGTCATTAATATAGTTGTAAAGCTTCATTGCGTGGAAACGTTCTTCTTCAGCTTGTACAAGGAAAAAGTTAGCGAATCCATCATAGCTCTCAGCTGTACAGTAAGCAGCCATTGCCATATAAGCATGGGCAGAGTAAAATTCAAAGTTCATTTGTTCATTTAATGCGTCGTGCAATTTTTTTGATAACATAAAATCCCCCTTAGTATTGTGACAAGAATATTATACCATAATTGATAATATTCTCATTTAGATGCTTCGAACCTTTTCGAAAGCTTTGTGACGTGTGCGTCCATAATGTCTTGTAAGTCTAAATCATATTTTTGCGAAAGAATAATAAGGTTAGATAGTACATCGCCAAGTTCTTCTTTTAGTTCTTGTTTTAGCTCTTCTTCTGTTTTCGCATCTTCATCAGGGCGATCGCGGCCGATTTCAATAGCACGAACGACTCGTGAAACTTCCCCAACTTCCTCGGTTAAGAAATTTAAGCGAATAAAGGCATTATACTGTGACCAGCTTCGTTTTTCGTAAAATTCCTCAACCCATCTTTGAAATGCAACGATATCCATTTCTTCCTCATCTCCTCAATATGTTGTACAATGTCAATTGTATCATAACAATATATAGTTTCGGGGTGTAGGAATGAGAAAGATTTGTGTGTTTGCAGGTTCTAATTTAGGGGAGAGACCAGAATTCAAAGAGCAGGCAATTCAGTTAGGTAAAATGTTTGTTGAGAACGAGTATGAGCTCGTATACGGTGGTTCATGCGTTGGATTAATGGGAGAAGTAGCAAACGAAGTTCTTCGTTTAGGTGGACGTGTAACAGGTGTTATGCCACGCGGTCTATTCCGAGGAGAAATTGTGCATACAGGATTAACAGAATTAATTGAAGTAGAGACGATGCATGAACGTAAAGCGAAAATGGCAGAGCTTGCAGATGCTTTTATTGCGCTTCCAGGCGGATACGGAACGTTTGAAGAACTATTTGAAGTTGTATGTTGGTCACAAATTGGTATACATAATAAGCCGGTTGGTTTATTAAACATAAAAGGTTTTTACGGACCAATTCTGCAAATGGTTGAACGTGCAGCAGAAGAAGGATTTATGAATCCATCAAATAAAGAATTGATCGTTTCAGCTGAGACGGCAGATAAACTAATTCATGCAATCCAAAATTATGAGCGTCCTGTTTTGGGAACGAAGTGGAAGCAACTATCATAGCAAATACGGAAACACATGTCGTTTTAATTTAAGATGGCATGTGTTTTTAATTTGGTTAAATATGTTAATTTTAATATATGACGTTTTTGGAAAAGGAGAAATTGATGGAGGAGTTCGTATATTTACGTCCGGTTTTTAAAAGTATTTTAGCAGCGTCTATTCTTGTTATGCTAATCGTTTCAATACAGAAGAAAGAGCTAATTAATGAATTTTCGCTTTGGTTTATTTCGATATTGTGTATCGGTGTTTCGGCGATAACACTCTTTATGATTGGCTTTATTGTTGATGAGTATAATTTGGCTGGAGATCCACAATCGTTTTGTATGTTTATTGCGATTGGTTGTATTAGTGGCCTGAATTTCATTATTTATTACAGAAGGCAATAAAAGAGGCATTCCATATTACTTTGGAATGCCTTTATCATTTTGATTGCTTTGTTTTTTATACAGGTACCAGCCACCCCAGCCGCCACCAATTGCTACGACAACGAGGAAAGCATAGTCTTTAACCTCGACACGTATATTGAAAATATTAGCTATAAGTAAGAGAATCCCAACTGTTATCAACGCAAAAAATGCTCTAATTAAGTAGTCTTTCAACTGAACCACTCCCGTCATTTAAGTAGTAAATGATGAATTTGGAAAAGCTAAAGGGTGTTTCCTATATTTTAACATAGATGAGATTGTAATATATTGATAAAAGTAGGGGAGAGGGGCGCTGATATTGTCTTGATTTGTCGGCAAATTGATATCCTTTGTCGAATCGTTGATATATTGCGGGTAATGATTGATATAATGAAAAAATCGTTGATATATTTCGAGTAATGATCGATATATTTGAAAAATCGTTGATATAATTTCGTGTACCGTTAAGTGCGACCATTACATAAAAAAGCGACTCTAAACGAGCCGCTTCCGCCTTAAAGTCTATTATTGATTCAAGAACGCACGTAGCATCCAAGCGTGTTTTTCTAGTTCTGTGTAGATGCCTAGTAGTAGGTCAGATGTCATTTCGTCGTCAGAGTCTTGAGCGATTTCCATGCCTTTTTTCAGTTCGACTAGCATCATTTCGTAGTCTTTCATGATTGCTTCGACCATCCCTTCTGCAGTTTCTCCGTATGCTGCTTCTTGAATAGAAGATAGTTCTAAGTATTCTTTCATTGTTGCTACTGGTTTGCCGCCAATTGCTAAAATACGTTCTGCAATTTCATCGATGTGAGTAGCTGATTCTGTGTAAAGTTCTTCGAATTTCTCGTGTAATGTGAAGAATTGAGGTCCTTTTACATACCAATGGAAGTTGTGAAGTTTTGTGAATAAAACGCTCCAGTCTGCTACTTGTTTGTTTAATACTTCGATTACTTGTTTGTTCATTATGATCAATCTCCTTTTGAGTTGTTATGTGATATCAATTACTAATTTATAATTATTATAATCTAGTAATATCTATAAATCAACCCTTTTGCTGGAATTAATTTGAACAAATTATGAACTGTTATAAATAAAAGGCCCTATTACGGTGAAGTAATAGGGCCTTTGTTTATTAAACAGCCTTTTGTTTTTCTTCTACATCCTGTCCATCCCAGCACTCTGTATTCTTTAAGCCAGGGATAGAGTTTGCAATGAAGACAGGATCTTTGCCTTGTTTCTTTTGCTTCAAATAGTCTACTAATGCAGCGTAAGCAAATTTGCTAAGGAATGAGATGGCAATTAAGTTTGTGAATACCATTAGTCCCATGAATAAATCAGCTAAACTCCAAACTGTTTTAAGAGCAGCGATTGATCCGAAGAATACCATTCCGACAACTGCAACACGATAAATCATTAACCATGTTTTGCTTTCTTTAATGAATGCGATATTTGTTTC
>NZ_JALNUG010000036.1:0-10075 GCF_026540675.1 Bacillus sp. GC_Bacil_1 | reverse complement strand
CTATTGGAAAAGACACTCATATGGAGTGTCTTTTCTTTCGTGCAAAATGATTCCTGATAATATCCAACTGTATATAGTATACGGTATATTTTTTCCTCATTAGACATATAAAAATGTTGGAGGGATGTTATGAAACTAGTAGGGAAGCACATTTATATTCGGCTTTATAAAACTGCTGATGCTAACGAGTTAGCTAACTTACATATTAGAAATCGCGAATTTTTTCAACGAGTTTGCCCGTTGCTCCCAGAAGTTTTTTATACAGAAGAACATCAAAAAATACGTCTTGAACAAGCTCTAAAAAAGACAGCTGAAGGGCAAGTATACCCTTTCGGAATCTTTTTAAGAGAAAATGATAAACTGATTGGAGACATTTCATTAACTCAAATTGTTAGGGGAGACCTCCAAAGCTGTTATACCGGATTTACTTTAGATAAGGAGCATAATGCAAAGGGTTATACAACAGAGGCTCTTCAACTTGTTGTAGATTTTGCTTTTAGGGAATTAAAGTTACATAGAATTGAAGCAGGAGCGATGCTTGATAATTTAGCATCTATTCGTGTATTAGAAAAAGTGGGGTTTAAAAAAGAAGGTATAGCGAAAGAAAATATAAGGATTAATGGCAAATGGACAGATCATCAAATAGTAGCTATCATCAACAGCTTGGATGTGTAAGCTTATTTTGATTCCAATAACGATAATTATGTAAAGGGCTGTCTATATCGACAGCTTATTATATTTTTTGCTTAGCGTGATTTTTTCGGAATGCTGGCGGCGTCATTGATGGGCGTAAGTATACTGAACATGCGCTTGAAAGAATGGCGCCTGATACAATTCAGGTTCGAGCAGAACTTACAAAGCGTGCACGTGAAAGAGCTGAAAGGAATGGTTACACATTCGGATCAAAAGAATACATGGAGGAATTAAAAAAAGTTGATCCACGTGGTGTAACACCAAGTGTAGTAGAAGAAACAATTAAGCATGCTACTAAAAAACCTGGAAATAAACCTGGTCTATGGCAATACGATGGGAAAGATGTTAGAGTCGTATTGAATGATAATGGCGATGTTGTATCCGTTGTACCTAATAAATCGTGAATATTATAAATAAAGTGGATTGAGCCCATTCACGTAAGGAGTTGTTAAATTGAATATACAATATGATGAATATGAATTATTAGAAATATTCGAGAGTGAACCAGAAGATTATTTTATTCCAGGTGCAGGTGCATATAGATATAATAAAATAGATAAATTAGGCTTTGAATTAGTAATGATTATGTGTTATTACGAGGAAACTGTTGAATTAAATTTGTATTATAAAAATAAACGCATCTTTGAAACCAAGATGCATTCGGCGAAACGAATCTATACCCGTAATGACTCATTATATGTCCAAGGTGGCGTAGAAAACAAAACAATCGAAGTAAAATTCAAACCACATTTTACAGTTACAATAAATGAGTTTTAAAAACTCGAAATTAATGATCGTAAATATTCTGCGCATGCTTTAGAAAGAATGGCTCCGGATACAATACAAGTTCGAGCTGAATTAGAGGCACATGCCAAAAGTAGAGGGCTTGTACGTAGTACACAGAAATTTAAAGAATTTGTTAATCTTAGAGGTATCACAATTTCTGTAGTAGATTTTCTGTGCCTTTCCATCGGAAAATCAAGACTGATATAAAAAATGAGTAGAAAAAACAAGGCTTTTACTTCGTGGATACCACTACAAAGTAAGAGCCTTGTTTCATTATATTTGTTCATACAGTTTTCCTTGTAGTCTTCTGTTTTCATCCTTCAATCGCTTATTCTTTATCAATTTTTCGAACAGGTTGCTCCCAGAAGTTTTTATACAGAATAACATCAAAAAATACGTCTTGAACAAGCGTTAAAAAAGAAAGCTGAAGGGCAAGTATACCCTTTTGGAATCTTTTTAAGAGAAAATGATAAAATGAAGATAATATTAGGGAATTGTGAGGATGATTACGTTGCTTACTTTGATAAAATTTGTAGTTAGTTATGCTGCAAGTCTATTTGCTTTTATTTTTGGATGGTTCTTAATTTCATATATTTTTAATCCTAGCTTTATTCACCCAGACGTTTTACAGGGGTTCATAAAAACTATCGTCACTTATGGTAGTATACCAGCTCTTATAGCTTGTCTAATTGGGGAAGTCTTATATAGGAAAATTAAACGATGTCGAGAGTTTCAATTTGGAATTCCTTTATTTATAGGACTAGCAGTTATCTATACACTTATACCATTTCTTTTTCTTTTTAATTTTTCTTTTTCATATTTCTTTGACTTCGTTGCACCTGTTATTATGGGTTCCTTAGCGTTTTATTTAGTACGTAGAAAAATATAATTTTCGTTTTGATCCATTATAATAGCTATCTCTGAATCACTAGTTTCAAAAAGCCTTCACGCAATGATGATTGCATGAAGGCTTTTGATGTTTTCTTATTTTTTTGTCTCGTTAACCCATGTAATAATGTCTTGGATGACATACTCGGGAACATTAGCAGGAATTTCGTATTCACTAGGAAGACTTAATTCTCCGTCACCCTCCGTGAAGAAATGATTCAATTTCGGGTATTTTTTGAACTGAACATTCCCGCGGTTTGCAAGCCCTTCTTGCCATTTTGTATATTCATTTTTTACTGTTACTTGATAATCGCGTGCTCCTTGCAAAATGAGTAAAGGCTCTTTTCGTGATTTTGCCTCTTCAACTGGACGCCACCTAGAAACATCATACATAAAATGAGGTGACCCAAAATTGTAGCCAGCTGGAGGATGGTCAGGATTGAAAGTAGGATCCTGAATAAAAGCAGCCTGTCTTTTTAGTTCATCGATTTCTTCCTTTGACGCCCCAAGGTATTCATACTGATCAATGGCAATGTCAGTCAAAGGGCGTGCAGGTGGTGCGAGTAAGATACTTCCTCGGACAAGTGAGGAAGGCGCTTTGCTCAGTATACGTGGCATTGTACCGGCTCCTTGACTATGTCCAAGAATGAAAATATTATTTGGATCAATGCCTTCCTGCTGCGCTGCGGATTTTGCTGCATATATAGCATCATCTGTAGTATCACGGTCTAACGTAACGGGTTCTGCACTCATCTTTAATGCATGTTCTAAGGTACGTTTTTCATAGCGCAACACTGCAATTCCGTTGGATGAAAGGCCCACCGCAATGTCTCGTAAGATTTTTGTTCCCAAATAGGTAGCATCGCGATCATGGATGCCAGCACCATGCACAAGAACAACGACGGGTACCTTTTCACCACGCTTATGTTTCGGAACTGTTAATGTCGCTGGTAACGGATAGGTAGAATTTCCAATGACGATTTCACGTTCTTGATAGGAGTCAGGTTGATCATAGCTAGGATGGGGGATGGTAAAAGGTTCCTCGGGTGGCCTTTCTCCAATTTCATCTACTTTCCCGCCAGGTGTGAATTTAAGGAGTAGCGGTATGGTAGTTCCTTCGGTAGCTGCTGGAATTTCCACCGTCTGATGGACCAAGTTTCGTTCTTTTATCACGGGGGTTCCCATGCTTTTTATCCCGCTCCAGCCACTTTGTGTCCACCAGTTTTGTAATGTGTTTGCTGTAAATTTGGATTGAAAAGCAGCAGACGTCAACTGGAGTGCCTCTGCATACTTACCTTGCTGGAGATATTCAAAAAATAATGATGTACGCTCCGTTAAAGAGACTAGTTTCTTTTCAGCAGATTGTTCCTCGCGTGTGTCTGCGTGAATAGTTGTTGTAAGCGGGAAAGATGAAACGCCTAAAGAAAAGAGTAGGGTAAAGGTAAGTACTGATCTTTGTATTTTCTTTTTTTTATTCATGTTTTAACCTCCAATATGTGATGGTACAAAACAGGTATGGTAATTAGAATTCTGGTGCGAAAACTTCAAAATATTTGCAATTAATCTCCAAAACTCGGACACACTCATATTATTACTCTAAAAAAACGTAGATTTCTCCTTCTTCCACGTGCATATAAACTTCAGAAATAATCTTTCTTCCTTCACTTTATATTTTGATTATAAGAAACAAAGCTCTCGTTTTTCTTACTTGATACTTACAAATTCCTTAAGTAGGGGATATTTTAAAATCTTAGCTTGATGAATATGTAGAAGTACTCCTATGTTAAGAGATAGCTTAAGGACCAAGGATTATATTGTTTTTATGAAGAGTTGATGTTATGTTTGTTTTGTAACATATGGTGTTTTATGTATGTAGGAGGATTTATTGAAGAAATTATTAATATTGTTTTTATTAGCTACATTTTGTCTACAGATTACAGGATGTTCTAATAATATGGGTACACTAAGGGAGAAGTCTAAAACTTCAAAACCTGTGAAGTCTAAACGCATCAATAAAGGGTGGTACAAACATATGTAATAGTTTGTACCACCCTTTATTGATGTTAGAAGTCATAAAGAAAAGACACCCTAAGGTGCCTTCCTTCGACTTGAACCATCTTAATTTTAATAATATATTGGACTCCCATCCAAATATTATTTTACCATGTTAAGTTGTTTTATTCATTGAGAAATATGCTTTAAAACTATATTTTTAAAAATTATATAGATTTGAACAATATGTATACGAGCCACATATCAAAAAAAAGACACTCTCAAGAGTGCCTCTCCTTAGCAGCCGAATCCGCCGCCCCAACAGCTAGCGCCAACGATGATTAATAAGATGAAGAGCACAACAAGTAAGGCAAATCCGCCGCCGAAACCACAGCCTCCACCACAACTACCTCCATAGCCCATATTAACTCCTCCTTCCATAAAGACCATTTATTAATGGATTTAATTTAATTTATGTTTTTAAGGGTGAATGGAGCAGGTCCTTAAAAAAATAAAAGGATTTTGGAAGTTAAAAAGAGTTGACGAACTTATTTTTGTCACCGGTATTTCGTCTGCTACATATTGTATTTTATTCTGTGTATTGGGGGAAGGAGGATCTTATGGCTAATTCTGAGATGATTTTACGTTTACTTACGGATTTAAAGATTGAACAACAATTGTTGAAAGAACAGTTAGAGAAAATGCAAACAGCTGTGACTATTCTTGAAGAAAAATCAGTGACGCTTAAAGAAAAACCAGCGACTCTTAAAGAAAAAACAATGACTCCTGAAGAAAAACCATCTGTTACAAAGCAAAGAGCTTTTTCTGGACGCCCAACATCTTTTCGTGATTGGAGAGCAGCTAGTCAAAAAAATTAGGGAATGTTATGTGAAATGATAAATGAAAAAGTACAGTCTGCTGTAGAAAAGACTGTACTTTTTTATGTTAGTAGAGAATGTTAAGGGAGACGTATTTATTTTGCCTATTCCAATTCCACTTTTAATTGGAGCTCTTTATCTAACTTATCATTATTAAATTTTAAAGTTAATCCTCGCGTGTTTTTCGGTACATCGAATACAATGTTTCCGTCCGAATGTTCATCAGGGTTAACAATACCAAATTTAAATGTAGACGTATTTGCAGCTTTAAGTACGGATTGATATTCATTAGAAATGTGATATTCTCTTCCAAATCCATCAATTAATTTAAAGTTGTTAATATCTAGTGTAATGGGTTCTTCTTTACGATTATAAACTGCGATGTCTAATACTTTAAAGACACCTTGTGCTTTAACTTCGCCAGTCCCTATAACATCTAATGACTCGGCAGATCCCATTGACATGTATACATCAGAGGAATCTACATTGGTAGGAAGTTCTTTTTGCGAATCCTTGCTGCTAAGTTTGTCATTCTCTGTTTTTTTAGAAGTCGCCTGCTCATTTTTCGCAGGCGCATCATGTGAACCGCAAGCTGATACTCCAAACAAGAATGTGCTACATAATAATGGGGCTAATAACTTTTTGTTCATCGTTTCTTCCTTCCAAAATAGAAGCACTTTAATGAGTGCTATATATTTGTCTTTATATGTATTACATTTTATATCTTATTATATTAATTTTGGAAGGAAAAGGGAAAACATTGTGCATTTCTCTGATTCGAGTTATTTATCCGTCTAAAAGTTGAAATTAAAATGAGCCCCATAAATGATAAATCATTCCACTTACAAAAAATGCTAATCCTAAAAATAAAACAATTAAAGCAAGCATTCCATTTTTATTATGTTCCATAAAAGTAGCTCCTTTTTCATTTACTTACATACAAAAAGCCTTTAGTCGTAATTATGGCTAAAGGCTTTAATCTTCATACTTTGTAGTTTATAAAAAAGTTGCACTTCTGTATTAATCTGGAATATGATTGTTTAAAGAGAAGGTGATGAGTACATGCAGGAAATAAAACAATTCCCGCTTATATCTGGAAATCCCTCATTAGATTTAGTAAATACAGAGCTAGTTAGGCGTGGACAACGTTATGATTTATTAATAACAAATGAAGATGTATTAGAATGGCTACATGTAATAAAGGTTAATTTTCCTTTTTGGAATGAAAAAACACTTATAGGAATTCAGAAGCGAATGGATCAAGTTACATCTAGCATATTAGAGGTAAGAGAAGTATTGAGAAAACAGTTTGAGGCAATTGCTGATCAGCAAGAAATTTCTAATGATTTTATTACGTATTTAGAAAAACAAATTGAGAAGGCACCATTTACATATAAAATCATTGAACAGCAGCTAGTATCTATCCCAGTTGGAGAAATCGAGGATGTACTCGCATCGTTAATTGCATTTGACGCTTTAACGTTAATAGCAGAAAATAAGCTTATTTCCCTTAAAAGGTGTTCAAATCCTGACTGTGTTTTATTATTTATAGATAAGAGTGGAAAACGAAAATGGTGTTCTATGAAAATATGTGGGAACCGGAAAAAGGTAGCAAAATTTCAGGATCGAAAATTTGAGGAAGTTTAGAGAATCAACTTATAATAGTTGATTCTTTTTTTGTATTTTAAAACTAACCCCTTAAATTAATATTTACAGGTTAGTTATGTCGAGTTATAATTGTTGGTAAATAAAGGAGGAGAACGATGGATAATATAACAGCAACTAAGCAGAAAGATCCTCAACCAATAAGTGTACGATATTTTACAAAAATGAAAGGGAAAGGAAGAAGCCCATTACAAGTAAATGTAAAGGACTCTTTAACGGGACTACTAGGGGGATTTTTAACAATTCTTACCTTAACATATTTAACGAGCATAACCTCTACAGAATTATTAATGGCTCCATTTGGTGCGAGTTGTGTATTAGCGTTTGGAGTTTGGAATGCGCCATTATCTCAGCCGCGTAATATTATTGGAGGACATTTGATTTCAACTTTCATTGGTCTATCAATATATCATTTGTTTGGGAATGAATATTGGACAATTGCTTTAGCGGTGGGGATGGCAATAGCCGTTATGATGTTAACGAGAACGACGCACCCTCCGGCAGGCGCCGATCCGATTATCGTTATTTTAGGGGCAAACAGTTGGAGTTATTTAGTAACACCAGTTTTAATTGGCTCCGTTGTTATTGTAGTTATTGCTTTATTCATTAATAATATGAGTAGTAAAAGAAGCTATCCAACTTTTTGGATGTAGTTTGTGAAGTGAAAAATAATTTAAGTGAGTATTCTATTCTTACTATGTTTTATTTTTTATATAGTAAAAGCCTTAGTCGTAATTGCAGCTAATGACTTGGGTCCTCATACTTTGTAGTTCATAAAGAAAAGACACTTTAAAGTGCCTTCTACAGATTTGAATTATTTAATTCATGTAATTAATATTCGTTAGCATAAAACTCTTTTATTAATTTTATTTCATTTGTATCTGGATTAAACTTAAATATTTTAATTTGATTCGATTCATCTTTGTATGCAAATGTATTCTCACCAACTTGGGTCATATTGCTGGTGTTTAAAATAGGATCGCTACCGTGATCAGTAATTTCCACAGTTTTCTCCCGGTCCCAGAATGCAATGACAATAATCAAAATGATAAGACATACCCGTATAAAACGTAATTCTCTTGCAACAGGATGTTCCATCTGTTTGTCTCCTTTACTGTTTGATAGAGTGTGTTTATAAAAGAGATAATTTCTAGGAATATAAATAAAAAAGACACCGTAAAGTGTCTTTTTTATTTTAGTTATGCGCATTACTTAATAAGACGCTAGTTCCTCAGTCTGGCTATGAGTAACTATGTAGGGTGATTTTATTATAACATTTTAACCAGTAATGGGTCTATATGGAATTTAATTGTTTTTATTTTTGATTATTCAGAACGATTAATTGGGTATTTGGATGAAGGAAGCAGTGACTTAACTTGTTTTAGAAGAGTGTTTAGATGAGCTTGATATAGATGAAGATTTAGATGCTATGTCTTATACATTGGTCTTGCAGCAATATAACTGGAGAAAGGGGAGGGGGCTAATCTTGAGATTTGGAAAGAAGCTGATGTAGAAGATTATGAAGAGAGAGAGAAAGTTTTACATACATTAAAAGCACAACTGATAAAGTGTAGAGTTATATTTCCCTTTACACGAACATAACGGTATACTATAGTTAAGTTAAGTGAACTTAACTATTAAGCGAAATAAAAGCATGGAGGAATAACGCTATGACTAGAACGTATAAAGAAGTAATTAATGAAATGAACCGAGCTTATAATGAATTCTACATTTTACTATTCCAGGAGTTAAAAGATGAGTTCGGTCTTACAGGACAGCAAGAGAGCATGCTATTTCATATTAATTTAAATGAAAACACGACGGCAAATCACATTGCGACTACTTTTAATGTATCAAAAAGTGCCGTTAGCCAAGTTTTATCGAAATTGGAGAAACAGAAGATGATTTCAAAACAAGTAAACCCTAATAATAAACGGGAGTATTTTCTTACACTTGGTCCAAACGGTAGTAAGTATATAGAGCGGTTGTCTGAGTTAGATGATGTATTAATTGAGAAATATTTTTCTAAAATCGATATAAACGCCCTAGAGCAAATGACAGATACGTTAACGAAAATAAATAAAGTGATATTGGAAGAAAAGCAGAAGGATCTTGATTGTAATGAGTAAGAACTTAGATGAAGCAATTAGTAGAAAGGAGGAGAAGTGCATTATGAGTTTCATACCAAATATGATTACGATAGCAAATTTTATATGTGGGCTTTTGGCTATTCATGCTGTTTTCGTTGACGAGATGTACGGTGCAGTTATGTTCATTATTACAGGTATGGTCCTTGATCTGTTTGATGGCATGGTCGCTCGGAAACTTGATTCTGTTTCGGAAATAGGCGGAGAGCTAGACTCATTTGCGGATTTAGTGACCTTCGGTGTGGCACCGTCTATTCTTGCATATAGTGTCGCTTTAAAAGATTTGCAGTCTATCGGGATGATATGTGCGCTTGCTTATAGTATTTGCGGAATGCTTCGGCTTGCAAGATTTAACACACAGCAAAGCAAACTCCCGACCTTTATCGGCATGCCGATTCCATTTGCGGCAATGTGTCTCCTCATTTTATGTTTTTTAAAGAATCCAGTTTCCGTGGCGTTTGGTACATGCGCACTCGCTTATTTAATGTTGAGCAAAATCAAATTCCCTCATTTTAAAAAAGATATAGCTGAAAGCTTGAAGCCTGGAAGATTGGACTGATGATACGGAATTACAATGAGAAAGATAAAGGAGAATAACATGATTCGTATGGCACTAAAATCGTTTAACATACAAATGTATTGTTTGCTAGGCGTAATGTTATTGGGCTGGCTCGTGACACCTTTTTCAGCCCAGTTTGTAGGGATAAGCATTGGCCTTTTGGTGAGTATGTACTGCGCCTGGATTTTAGGAAGGCGTATTGAAAAGTTCGGAGATAGCATTGTAAAAAAAGAAAAAGCACCGATGCTCGGAATGATAAATCGGTTTGCAGCCGCAATACTAGGTGCGATTATTATGTATGAAATTGAACACCATGAATTCATGTGGACATTCGCTGCCGGAATTATGGGTGGGTATTTCTTGGTTATTATTAATTTGGGGTATTACAGTATGAGGGATGCGGAGGAATAAAGTTTCACTTTATTATAAAGAAAAGACACCCATATAAGAGTGTCTTTTCTGATAGT
>NZ_JALNUG010000035.1:0-14689 GCF_026540675.1 Bacillus sp. GC_Bacil_1 | reverse complement strand
TCTAGCGCCGATGGTAGTTGGGACCTTGTCCCTGTGAGAGTAGGACGTCGCCAAGCAATTAAAAACACAAGTCTTTTGACTTGTGTTTTTTTTATTTCCCATGAAATAGGTTAGGTTCTGTTAGTAAAAATGATGAAATATAGTAAGGGATTTTTTGAGCAGAAATATTAAGAAATTGATAAATAAATGGATAATCTTCAGAGCCATAGCTTCCAAGTAAGTCATACCACCAATCTGTTTCATACCTAGAAATCATGCTTAAATTATAGAGCAATAAATAATGAACGAGGAGTTCGGGTAATACTGGTTTAGGATTTCTAGGATCAGTTGTAAGTGGTAAATAATAAGTATTAGTAAGATATTCATAGTATAAAGGAGTACTGTACATAGGATTCCATGATTGAATTGGCGCCGTAAAAAGTAAATTCGATTCATTAGTTTTCTCAGGTACATGTTGCATTGATAAATGCTTACAAGATGTTTCAATGTAGCGAGAAAATCTCTCTTTAGTCATATGTAATCGATCTAGTAGGTTGACTGAAAAGGAGAGCTCATTTTTAATTGTTGAATCGATTTTATATAAAGTTGATCCTTTTTGACTATAGCGGAGCAGATTTTGTAATTCTGGAATATTTCCCATTAGTTCTAACATGTTAAATTTTTCTGCTTCTAAGTGTTTCATGTGAAACAGTTGTTCTGCAACATGAGTAAACAATCCGTTTTTTTGTACCTTCACCTCATCTTCTAAAAATTGATACCCTTGTTTTTTTCGTTTGCGAGTTGTAACGCCATGAGCTAAAACAGTAGTGGATTCAGGATAGTTAGGATCAATGGTTAGTAGACATGCTTTAAAAAGTTGGCTAATTCCATAAAATAACAACATTGGTTGAATGGAAAATGGAGCTGTCTTATATAATTCATAATAATTTTTCCCGTGTTCTAAGTAATAAATAAAGGGATAACAATTTTCAAAACTTTTTTTTTCGGCATCCTGAATAGAGGATTTTTCATAACAACGGGCAAGATAACGTTGTACGTTTTGAGATGAAAAAAAGAAACTTAACTGCTGCCAAGTGCAAGATGTTTGATGCATATATTACGCTCCTTTTATTGTCTAAAAATTCTAACATATATATACGTCCTTGACAGTATTTTAACCAATTGATAAGCTACTAATAATAATTTCTGGTATCATAGGGGGAACAATTATGTGGGAATCTAAATTTGTTAAAGAAGGTTTGACTTTTGATGATGTATTACTTGTACCAGCTAGGTCAGATATATTACCAAGAGAAGTAAGTGTTAAAACAGTTTTATCTGAAAGCTTACAGCTAAACATCCCGTTAATTAGTGCAGGAATGGATACAGTAACAGAAGCTGACATGGCTATTGCAATGGCTCGCCAAGGTGGTTTAGGAATTATTCATAAGAATATGTCTATTGAGCAACAAGCAGAGCAAGTTGATAAAGTAAAGCGCTCTGAAAGCGGCGTTATTTCAGATCCTTTCTTCTTAACTCCAGAACATCAAGTATATGATGCAGAACATCTTATGGGAAAATATCGTATCTCAGGTGTACCGGTTGTAAATAATTTAGATGAGCGAAAATTAGTTGGTATTATTACAAACCGTGATATGCGCTTCATCCAAGACTACTCAATCAAAATTTCTGACGTAATGACAAAAGAACAATTAATTACAGCTCCAGTTGGTACTACACTGGAAGAAGCTGAAAAGATCCTACAAAAGTATAAAATTGAAAAACTCCCTCTTGTTGATAATAACGGTGTATTACAAGGGCTGATTACAATAAAAGATATTGAAAAAGTAATTGAATTCCCAAACTCTGCTAAAGATAAGCAAGGACGCTTATTAGTTGGAGCGGCAGTTGGTGTAACAGCTGATGCTATGCTTCGTATCGATGCATTAGTAAAAGCTAGTGTAGATGCAATTGTACTTGATACAGCTCATGGGCATTCTAAAGGCGTTATTGATAAGGTAAAAGAAGTTCGTGCTAAATATCCATCATTAAATATTATCGCTGGAAATGTTGCTACAGCTGAAGCAACGAAAGCATTAATTGAAGCTGGTGCAAACGTAGTTAAAGTTGGTATTGGACCAGGTTCTATTTGTACAACACGTGTTGTAGCTGGTGTTGGTGTACCACAATTAACAGCAGTTTATGATTGTGCAACCGAAGCTCGTAAACACGGTATTCCAGTTATTGCTGATGGGGGTGTTAAGTACTCTGGTGATATGGTTAAAGCTTTAGCAGCAGGAGCACATGTTGTTATGCTAGGTAGTATGTTTGCTGGTGTTGCCGAAAGTCCTGGAGAAACTGAAATTTACCAAGGTCGTCAATTTAAAGTGTATCGTGGTATGGGTTCTGTCGGTGCGATGGAAAAAGGAAGTAAAGATCGTTACTTCCAAGAAGGAAATAAAAAACTTGTTCCAGAAGGTATTGAAGGACGAGTACCATATAAAGGACCTTTAGCAGATACAGTTCACCAATTAGTTGGTGGCTTACGTGCAGGTATGGGATATTGCGGAGCACAGGATTTAGAATTCTTACGCGAAAATGCACAATTCATTCGTATGTCAGGTGCAGGCTTACGTGAAAGTCATCCTCATCACGTACAAATTACAAAAGAGGCTCCAAACTACTCATTATAATGTCTTATATACAAATAGACAGAGATTTGATATCTCTGTCTATTTTTTTTTGATTATGTTAGAATAACGGTTATGTGAGTACATAGATATTGGGGGTAGCAAAAGTGAAAGGTATGTTTTGCAAAAGATTCATTGCTTTGGTAACAGTGCTTACACTAGCTTGTAGCATTTTTATGCCATATAGCAATGCATCAGCTGAAACAGGAGCCGCTTTAAACATTGAAGCAGGCGCGGCAATTTTAGTAGAAGCGAATTCTGGGAAAATTTTATATCAAAAGAATGCAGATGAATTATTATCCATTGCTAGTATGACAAAGATGATGAGTGAATATTTAGTTCACGAAGCAGTGGATAAAGGAAAACTTAAGTGGGATCAGAAAATTAAGGTTTCTGAATATGCATATAAGGTTTCACAAGATGCTTCATTATCAAATGTTGCATTAGAAAATGGTGGCTCTTATACAGTAAAAGAGTTATATGAGGCAATGGCAATCTTTTCTGCAAATGGTGCAACAATTGCATTAGCAGAAGCAATTGCAGGTAAAGAAGTAGATTTCGTAAAAATGATGAATGATAAATCGAAAGAACTAGGGTTGAAAAATTATAAATTTGTCAATTCTACAGGTTTAACGAATAAAGATTTAAAGGGAATGCACCCTGAAGGAACAACAGCAGATGAAGAAAATAAAATGTCTGCAAAGGATGTTGCAACTTTAGCACAACATTTAATTAAAGATTATCCAAAAGTGTTAGATACAGCAAAAATTCCTAAAAAAGAATTCCGTCCAGAAAAAGAGAAGTTTGCAATGTCAAACTGGAACTGGATGTTAAAGGGCTTAGTTAAAGAATATGATGGCGTAGATGGTCTGAAAACAGGCTCAACTCCAGAAGCAGGAGATTGCTTCACTGGTACGGTTGAAAGAAACGGTATGCGTTTTATTTCTGTAGTTATTAAAACAAGTTCTCATACAGCACGTTTTGATGAAACAAAGAAGCTATATGATTATGGATTTGCTAACTTTGAAGTGAAACAAATGTATAAAAAAGGTTCTTCAGTAAAAGGACAAGAAACAGTAAGAGTAGAAAATGCGAAAGATAAAGATGTAGCAGTTCAAACGAAACAAGCTATTTCACTTCCAGTGCCAAAAGGAAGTAAAGATGTTTATAAAACAGAATTAAAAGAATCAAGTAAGGGACAAGAAGCACCTATTAAAAAGGGAGCTGCGCTTGGTCAAATGGTAATTACGCCAAAAGATACAAACGACCCTGGATTTTTAACTGGTAAGTCGTTGCAAGTGGATCTTGTAACAACATCTGAAGTAGAAGAAGCAAACTGGTTTACTCGTGCTATGCGCGGAATTGGTTCATTCTTTAGTGGTATGTGGAATAGTGCTGTTGATACAGTAAAAGGTTGGTTTTAGAAGCTCCTCATGGTAGGGGCTTTTTTTTTATTCCTATTTTTCATACCGACTTTATGAAAAAGTAGTAGACAAGCATCTGATAGTTAGTGGTAGAATGTAAGAGTATTCTTAATTTTCGCCTTTAACGGGGGAAAGCAATTCACCTAGGGGGGTTTTTGTACATGACAAATGTAACAGGGACAGAGCGTGTAAAACGTGGAATGGCAGAAATGCAAAAAGGCGGCGTTATTATGGACGTAATTAACGCTGAACAAGCAAAAATTGCAGAAGAGGCAGGCGCAGTTGCCGTTATGGCATTAGAGCGTGTACCAGCAGACATTCGTGCAGCAGGTGGCGTTTCTCGTATGGCAGACCCAACAATCGTTGAAGAAGTTATGGGTGCAGTGTCAATTCCGGTTATGGCAAAATGCCGTATCGGTCACCTTGTAGAAGCACGTGTATTAGAATCATTAGGGGTAGACTATATCGATGAGAGTGAAGTATTAACTCCTGCTGATGAAGTATACCATTTAAATAAACGTGATTACACAGTTCCATTTGTATGTGGTTGCCGTGATATCGGAGAAGCTGCACGTCGTATTGCAGAAGGTGCATCTATGCTTCGTACAAAAGGTGAACCAGGAACAGGAAACATTGTAGAGGCAGTGCGTCATATGCGCCAAGTCAATGCAGAAATCCGTCAAGTTGCGAGTCTACGTGAAGATGAGTTAATGACATATGCAAAAAATACTGGTGCTCCTTACGAAGTATTACTTGAAATTAAACGTCTTGGTCGCTTACCAGTTGTAAACTTTGCGGCAGGTGGTATAGCAACGCCAGCAGATGCTGCATTAATGATGCAACTTGGTGCTGATGGGGTATTTGTTGGATCTGGTATCTTCAAATCAGAAAACCCAGAGAGATTTGCACGTGCAATTGTTGAAGCAACGACTCATTATGAAGATTACGAACTAATTGCAAGTCTTTCTAAAGGATTAGGTAATGCAATGAAGGGTATCGAAATTTCAACGTTATTACCAGAACAACGCATGCAAGAGCGTGGATGGTAATTAAAGGAGAACTTTAAAATGGTGAAAATCGGTGTACTAGGTCTTCAAGGTGCAGTTCGTGAACATGTAAAATCAGTTGAAGCAAGTGGTGCAGAAGCTGTTGTTGTAAAGCGTATAGAGCAACTTGAAGAGATTGATGGTCTTATTTTACCAGGCGGTGAAAGTACAACAATGCGCCGTCTCATTGATAAGTATGCTTTCATGGAACCACTTCGCACATTTGCAAAGTCTGGTAAACCAATGTTTGGTACATGTGCAGGGATGATTCTTCTTGCGAAAACACTTATTGGCTATGAAGAAGCACATATTGGTGCTATGGATATTACAGTTGAGCGCAATGCGTTCGGACGCCAAAAGGATAGTTTTGAAGCTGCGCTTTCAATTGAAGGCGTGGGTGAAGACTTCGTTGGTGTATTTATCCGTGCGCCGTATGTTGTAGAAGTAGCTGATAATGTTGAAGTGCTTTCTAAGCATGGTGACCGAATGGTAGCGGTAAGACAAGATCAGTTTTTAGCTGCTTCATTCCATCCGGAATTAACAGATGATCATCGTGTAACAGCATACTTTGTTGAAATGGTAAAAGAAGCGAAAATGAAAAAAGTTGTATAAGTAACTTGCAACTTGTATAAGATTATAGTAAATTGATGGTAACAATTTTATAAAATAAGCGTGTTGATAGGAAATAGTAACAAATGTTGTTTCTTATAGAGAGTCGATGGTTGGTGGAAATCGATAGAAACAGTTTGTGAATCCATCCTGGAATGGAATGTGGAACATCTTTTGGATTAGTAAGCATTCCCGGTGAAGAGCCGTTATTTCTACTTGAGAGGAAAGTGGTAATGCTTTCAACTAGGGTGGCAACGCGGGTTAACTCCCGTCCCTTTATATAGGGACGGGAGTTTTTTGTGTTTTATAAAATAAAAGGAGGAGTATATAATGCTTGATATTAAATTTTTACGTACAAACTTTGAAGAAGTAAAAGCGAAATTACAGCATAGAGGTGAAGATTTAACTGATTTCGGACGTTTTGAAGAACTTGATACGAGAAGAAGAGAACTACTTGTTCAGACAGAAGAATTAAAAAGTAAACGTAATGAAGTGTCTCAACAAATCTCTGTATTAAAGCGCGAAAAGAAAGATGCAGAAGCTCTAATTTTAGAAATGCGTGAGGTTGGAGAAAAAGTAAAGGATTTTGATAACGAACTTCGCACAGTTGAAGAAGACTTAGAAAGATTAATGTTATCTATTCCAAATATCCCTCATGAGTCTGCTCCAGTCGGTGAAACAGAGGATGATAATGTAGTAGCGCGTACTTGGGGAGAAGTAAAAGAATTTACTTTTGAACCAAAACCACATTGGGATCTTGCTACTGATTTAGGAATTTTAGATTTTGAACGCGCTGGGAAAGTAACAGGAAGCCGCTTCGTATTTTACAAAGGTGCTGGTGCAAGATTAGAGCGTGCTTTAATTAGCTTTATGCTTGATCTTCATACTGATGAGCATGGATATGAAGAAGTATTACCTCCATATATGGTAAACCGTGCAAGTATGACAGGAACAGGACAACTTCCAAAGTTTGAAGAAGATGCATTCCGTATTGAAAGTGAAGATTATTTCTTAATTCCAACAGCTGAAGTACCTGTAACGAATATGCATCGTGATGAGATTTTAAATAAAGAGCAATTGCCTATAAGATATGCTGCATTTAGCTCTTGCTTCCGCTCTGAAGCAGGTTCAGCTGGTCGCGATACACGCGGTTTAATTCGCCAGCATCAGTTCAATAAAGTAGAGCTTGTGAAGTTCGTAAAACCAGAAGATTCTTATGAAGAGTTAGAAAAATTAACAAATGATGCAGAACGCGTGTTACAATTATTAGAGTTGCCATATCGCGTTATGAGCATGTGCACAGGCGATTTAGGATTTACAGCAGCGAAGAAATACGATATTGAAGTATGGATTCCAAGCTATGGCACATATCGTGAAATTTCTTCTTGTAGTAATTTTGAAGCTTTCCAAGCGAGACGTGCAAATATCCGTTTCCGCCGTGAGCCAAATGGAAAACCAGAACATGTCCATACATTAAATGGATCTGGTCTTGCAATTGGACGTACGGTTGCAGCTATTTTAGAGAACTACCAACAAGAAGATGGTACAATTATAATTCCAGAAGTTCTTCGCCCTTATATGGGAGGAAAAACAGTTATTAAGTAAATTTAAACATTCATCGGTATGAGTGATTGGTAATTATGAGCGTTGTCAGTACTGTAATGTAGGAAGGGGAAAGTAAAATTTTCCTTTCCTCATAATTTATTTTAGTAGGGTTGACTAACTGTTTTTCTTTTGATATTATATTTGATGTCAATATGGAGGTATACCCAAGTCTGGCTGAAGGGATCGGTCTTGAAAACCGACAGGCGGCGAGAGTCGCGCGGGGGTTCGAATCCCTCTACCTCCTCCAGATATAATTGACAACAGCGCATATAAGTGGAGATTGGAGAACTCGTTACCAACACGTAACGAGTTTTTATTTTAAAACCAATCATAAAGTATGGTGTAAGGTAATTTTGTCCTTATTACACACTCATATTCCGATGATTATCTTCATAGATATGAAAGGAGTCAACATGGATCTTATTATACAAACGTTTCCTTTAGATGGAAAAACTTTATATTATGTACAATGTCCTGTCTGTAAGAACAATAGAATTTTAAACAGTGGTGCAAACGTATCACGCATTATTAGTGATGATACATTCCGTAAACTTTGTGGTTGTACTTGTGATGTAAAACCAGCTACGAATAAAGTAGAGGTGCCAAAACAAGTTAAAAAAGCAGCTGTAAAGAAAGAAGCGGCTCCAAAACGTACAGGTAAAGTATTAACGGCAGTAATTAATGGGAAAGAAATGACTGTTAAAGAGATTGCTGAAGCATACGATATTAGTACAAGTACTGTTCGTCAGCGTATTAACGCAGGAAAACCTGAGAGTGAAATTATTGCTCCAACAAAGAAGAAGTAATTTAATAGGAAAACCCGTGCATATGCACGGGTTTTTTATTTTACAAGTTTACGTGTTTGTTTTAAAAAATGGCCAATTTTTTTAATGATTGGTTCGATTGAATCCCCATCTTTTAAAATATCGTACTCATTAATATTTAAGCGTAATACAGGGCATGAATTAAAGTTGTTAATCCAGTTTTCATAACGTCCATGCATTTCTTTCCAGTACTCAATTGGCGTTTGCTGTTCCATTGGGCGTCCGCGTTCTTGAATACGATCGACAATATCATCGAAAGAACCTTCTAAGTAAATTAATAAGTCTGGATGAGGGAAGTAAGGAGTCATGACCATAGCGTCAAATAACCCTTTGTATGTTTCATAATCAGTTTCCGTCATCGTACCTTTTTCATGATGCATCTTTGCGAAAATTCCAGTGTCTTCGTAAATAGAACGATCTTGAACAAAACCGCCACCGTATTCAAAAATTCTTTTTTGTTCCTTAAATCGTTCTGCTAAAAAGTACACTTGTAGGTGGAAGCTCCAGCGAGTGAAGTCCGCATAGAACTTGTCCAAGTATGGATTGGAATCTACTTTTTCAAATGATGTGCGATAACCTAAAGCATTAGCTAATGCAGTTGTCATAGTTGATTTACCCACACCTACCGTTCCGGCGATAGTGATTACTGCGTCATTGGGTATATCATATTTTTGCCTTAAATTCATTATTATTTCGACTCCTTTAAGAGAGTATTTTGAAGGGCAGATAGGATGACGTTTAAATCATCAGGATTTTTTACAAAATCCATATCGTCTCCATTAAATTTCAATACTGGTATTTCCGGATGATCTTTTTTAAAAGCATCCATTGCTGTTTCATAATCTTTTGTGAGCTGTAGTAAGTAATTTGGATCCATGTTTTTTTCAAATTCTCTTCCGCGCATGGCGATTCGTTTTTGCAATGTTTCTAGGCTAGCTGTTAAATAAACAATGACGTTTGGCACAGGCATATCTTGTGTAAGGATACGATAAATTTGCATGTACTTGTCATATTGAGAGTCTTTTAATGTGCGGGATGCAAAAATTAAATTTTTAAAGATATGGTAATCCGCTACTACTGGTTTCCTTTGATTCAAATACTTTATGTTAATATCTTCTAATTGTTTGTATCTATTACAAAGAAAGAACATCTCTGTTTGAAAACTCCATTCGTCGATGTCTTCATAGAACTTTCCTAAAAAGGGATTTTCATCAACAATCTCTTTTAGTAAGTGGAGTTGCATGTGAGTTGAAATTTCCTTCGCAAGTGAAGTTTTTCCAACACCAATTGGTCCTTCAACCGTGATAAATGGTACTCCGGTCACGCTGTTTCCTCCTTTCAATCAGTGATTTACCGTGACTACTAAAAACACAAAACAGAATTATTGTAGCACAAGAGGGAAGCGAGCGGGTTAATTTGATATAAAAAGTTAGAAAATAGATATATGTATTAATTAAATTTTATTTTGGATGACGATGTTATATTTGCTTTCAATGTAGCTTCCATTATTTTTAAAGCATGTATATTATCTTGGTCGTTGTTAGAGGCGATACAATCCTGTGGTACATACAATGTATAATTTCTCATATGGGCATCATTAGCTGTAAAAAGGATACATATATTTCCGGCAACTCCTGTTAATATTAGATTTTCTATTTTTAAATAACCTAGTAATGAATTTAAAGGTGTTTCATAAAAAGCGGAATAATGTGGTTTAATAAAAATGTAATCATCAGAATTTGGAGCAATTTTATGGATTATATTTTCGCTATATTTATTTGTGCAATGAGTAATAAGTTGGTCGATATCAGATCTCCAAAGTTGATAATGGTCATTAACGTAAATTATAGGATAGCCGAAGGATTTCATTTTTTTCTTTAATTGTAAAATAGGGTTTGTGATAGTCTCACATTTTTGAGCTAGAATGGGTCCGTGGGAAAATTGAAAGTCATTAATCATATCGATAATGAGCAAGGCGGTATTTTTCATATGTAATCCCCTCTCTTTTTTCTTTTAGGGTGGATTGAATATATAAAAGTTATCCCCTGTGTAGTAAATGGAAATAAGTGTACTTTATTTGTAATGAAAGGACTATGTTATGGAACAAGATCAAGATATTTATTTTATGCAATTAGCGATAGAAGAAGCCAAAAAGGCAGAGGAAATACAGGAAGTGCCAATTGGAGCAGTTATAGTGTTAGATGGTGAGGTAATTAGTGTTGCCCATAATTTAAGGGAAACTGAGCAAAGATCAATAGCTCATGCTGAGTTGCTAGCGATAGATGAGGCGTGTAAAAAATTAGGGACATGGCGTTTAGAAGATGCAACATTGTATGTAACATTAGAACCTTGTCCAATGTGTGCGGGTGGAATTGTTTTATCACGAGTGAAGCGAGTTGTATATGGTGCAAGTGATCCGAAGGGCGGGTGTGCAGGGACATTAATGAATCTTTTAACAGATGAACGCTTCAATCATCAATGTGAAGTAGTATCTGGTGTATTAGAGGAAGAATGCGGTACGTTGTTAACAAACTTTTTTAGAGAGCTTCGTAAAAAAAGAAAAGCGATAAAAAAATTAGAGAAAAATACTGGGAACTAACGTATTTGCATTTTATAAAGAAACAAGTTATACTGATAATGCCTTTAATGAAGGCAACCGAATATTGGTTTTAACTTTGCCGTGCTAAGCGGGGAGGTAGCGGTGCCCTATACTCGCAATCCGCTCTAGCGAGGCCGAATCCCCTCTCGAGGTTATGTTGCTGTAAGGTCTGCCTTAAGTAAGTGGTGTTGACGTTTGGGTCCTGCGCAACGGGACCCCGTGAACCTTGTCAGGTCCGGAAGGAAGCAGCAATAAGCGGGTCTTCTCGTGTGCCGCAGGAGTGCCTGAACCGAGCTAACTGCTTGAGTAACGCTTATGGTACGTAATCGACGGAGGGTGCACGGCAGTTATATATGTATACAAAACTCACCTTAATACAAAGGTGAGTTTTTTGTATAGAAAATAACTTTTGGAATCTATAAACAGAATGGGTTATAATAAATGAGATAATAACCTTTGAGGGAGGCCGTATTTTCGTGTCATACCAAGCGTTATACCGAACATGGAGACCGCAAAAGTTCGAAGATGTAGTCGGTCAAAAGCACGTGACAAAAACGTTGCAAAATGCCCTTCTTCAAGAGAAAGTTTCACATGCTTATTTATTTTCTGGTCCTAGGGGAACAGGAAAAACGACAATTGCAAAAGTATTTGCAAAAGCAATTAACTGTGAACATGCTCCGGTAGCTGAACCTTGTAATGAATGTCCTTCTTGTTTAGGAATTACACAAGGATCCATTTCAGATGTATTAGAAATTGATGCGGCTTCAAATAACGGTGTAGATGAAATTCGAGATATTAGAGATAAAGTAAAATATGCTCCAAGTGCTGTAGAATATAAAGTATACATTATTGATGAAGTTCACATGCTTTCTATGGGTGCATTCAATGCGCTTTTAAAAACCTTAGAAGAGCCGCCAGGACATGTTATCTTTATTTTGGCGACAACAGAACCTCATAAGATCCCGCCTACAATTATTTCGCGTTGTCAGCGTTTTGAATTCCGAAAAATATCAGTGAATGATATTGTTGAGAGATTATCAACGGTTGTGACAAACGAAGGTACGCAAGTGGAAGATGAAGCATTACAAATTGTTGCCCGTGCTGCTGAAGGTGGTATGCGTGACGCGCTTAGTCTTATTGATCAGGCTATATCTTATAGTGATGAGATTGTTACGACAGAAGATGTATTGGCCGTAACAGGATCTGTTTCTCAGCAATACTTAGGCAATTTAGTAGAATGCATACGTGAAAATGATGTATCAAGAGCATTACAGATCATAGATGAAATGATGAGTAAAGGGAAGGATCCAGTTCGTTTTATGGAGGATTTCATTTACTATTATCGTGATATGCTTTTATATCAAACTTCACCGCAACTAGAACATATGTTGGAACGAGTAATTGTAGATGATCAATTCCGTAAGTTGAGTGAAGAAATGCAACCGGAAGTGATCTATGAGATTATTCATACCCTTAGTAAGGGACAACAGGAAATGAAGTGGACAAATCATCCGCGTATTTTCTTAGAAGTTGTTATGGTGCAATTGTGTCAACAGTTTATGATGCAAGCAAACGGTACTGATCGTTTGCAAGCAATTATGAACAGGATGCAGCAATTGGAGAAAGAGTTAGAGCAAGTCAAAAAGAACGGTGTGCCAGCTGGTGTACAACAGGAAGTAAGAGAGACACGTGCAACACCAAAACCCGTACGAACAGGAAGTATGAAGATTCCTGTCGGGCGTGTAAATGAAGTATTAAAACAAGCGAAGCGTCAAGATTTAGAACAATTAAAAGCTGTATGGGGTGAGTTGTTAGGAAGACTCAAATCATATAACAAAGTAGCGTTTGCTGTTCTACTAGAAAATAGCGAACCAGTGGCAGCTTCAGATGACACTTACGTTTTAGCATTTCAATATGAGATTCACTGTAAGATGGCGAGCGAAAATCGAGAAGCTATGGATACAGTAGAACAAGCTTTATTTGAATTGCTAAGTAAAAGGTTAAATATGATTGCCATTCCAAAAAGTGAATGGGGTAAAATCCGTGAAGACTTTTTACAACGTGAAGGTGGAGAGTCTGAAGAAAGCCCGGAGAAAAAGGAAGACCCTCTTATAGAAGAGGCAGTGAAATTAGTAGGACAAGAACTCATTGAAATAAAAGAGTAATAATAATTAGGAGGAATTAATTATGATGCGTGGCGGAATGGGAAATATGAATAACATGATGAAACAAATGCAAAAGATGCAAAAAGACATGGCGAAAGCACAAGAAGAGCTTGGTGAAAAAACAGTTGAAGGTACAGCTGGCGGCGGAATGATTACAGTTATTGCAAATGGTCACAAGCAAATTCTTGAAGTGAAGATTAAAGAAGAGGTTGTAGATCCAGAGGATATCGAAATGTTACAAGACTTAGTGTTAGCTGCAACAAATGATGCACTTAAAAAGGCTGATGAGCTATCAAACTCTACGATGGGTAAATTTACAAAAGGCTTAAACTTACCAGGTGGAATGTTCTAGGAGGATATTGATACATGCATTATCCAGAACCAATATCAAAACTAATCGATAGTTTTATGAAGTTGCCAGGTATCGGACCGAAAACAGCGGTTCGATTGGCATTTTTCGTATTAGATATGAAAGAAGATGATGTGTTAGGTTTTGCGAAAGCACTTGTAAATGCGAAGCGAGATTTAGCGTATTGTTCTGTATGTGGACATATTACTGATCGTGATCCTTGTTATATTTGTAATGATTCGCATCGAGATCAATCAGTTGTTTGTGTCGTGCAAGAACCGAAAGATGTAATCGCGATGGAAAAAATGAAAGAGTATCAAGGTGTATATCATGTGTTACGTGGTGCGATTTCTCCTATGGAGGGAATTGGACCGGAAGACATTAATATCCCGCAACTCTTAAAGCGACTACATGATGAAACGGTACAAGAAGTAATATTAGCAACAAACCCTAATATTGAAGGGGAAGCTACAGCGATGTATATCTCCCGCCTCTTAAAACCTACAGGCATTAAAGTAACTCGTATTGCACATGGTCTGCCAGTTGGTGGAGATTTAGAATATGCAGATGAAGTGACACTATCGAAAGCATTAGAAGGTCGCAGAGAAGTATAAGAGGAGAAACAAAAATGTTCTTTCAAAAAAAGGGTAAATTGCGTAAAGAGTATGATGATAAGTTAATTGTACTTTTGGAAAAAGTGAAGAATGAGTGGTTACGTCAGAAGAGAATGGTCGAACAAAGTGTAGAACCATCTCAAGATGTCATTTGTTCTTTGAAAATAGCAGAGGCGAAATATTTCTTCTTGTTGAAAGAAGCAAAGCGTCGTCCTGTAAAAATGGAACAATGGTAAAGGGTTCTGCTTTCTGAGCAGGCCTTTTTATTTTATTTGTTAAATGCTGAGGTGTTGTTTTATTAGGTTTATATGAAAGAGATGCCGTTTATGATAACTGTTCTTTTTTATTGTCTTGTCCCATACAAATAGATGTATAGGTCATTCATAAGGAGGAAAAAATGAATTCTACAATTATTATTGTTGGCATTCTTACTTTAGTGTTTATTTTTCTTGTTTTTGGTGTTGCCTCTAAGCCATTACGTTTTATAGGAAAGGTGATTTTTCATGTTACTCTAGGCATAGCATTGCTTTTTATCGTAAATGTTGTAGGGACATATTTTGATTTTCATATCCCAATTAACATGGGTACAGCGGCAATAACGAGTTTATTAGGGCTACCAGGTGTGGCGGCATTAGTGATTATTAAGCTTTATATCATGCCAAGATAAAATTATTTTGGCATTTTTTTAAAAAGTGTTGACTATTAAATGATTAATATGGTAAATTAATAAGCGTCGTCAGGAACGAAAGAAAAAAGTTGTTGACAGATTTAATGAGAAATGTTAA
>NZ_JALNUG010000034.1:0-15558 GCF_026540675.1 Bacillus sp. GC_Bacil_1 | reverse complement strand
TATATAAAGAAAAGAACGAAACAAATTGTTTCGTATTTTTTTATTTGTTTTAACAAAAAACTAATAAAGACAGTCAAACTATCCTTAGGACAACTCCTAAGGACTTTTTTATATATTCAAAACCTGTATAATAAAGAGCAGAGAACATTGTGAGTAAAGTAGGTGAAGTCTGTGAGCAAATATGAAGTAACAACAAAATCTTCTGCGGAAACACAAAGGTTATCAGAAAAACTAGGTGAACTCGTAGAGGCACAAGATGTAATTATTTTAGAAGGAGATCTTGGAGCTGGGAAGACGACTTTTACAAAGGGGCTAGCAAAAGGTCTTGGAGTGAAAAGAGTTGTAAATAGTCCTACCTTTAATATTATTAAAGAATATAAAGGAAGATTACCACTATATCATATGGATGTGTATCGCTTAGCAGAAAGCGAAGAGGACTTAGGCTTTGATGAGTATTTCTACGGTGAAGGAATTACGGTAGTGGAATGGGCTCATTTAATAGAAGCATATTTACCGAATGAAAAGTTACAAATTAGTTTATTCCATGCGGGAGATGACACAAGAAAAATTATACTCGAGCCAATTGGAGATCGCTATATTAGATTATGTGAGGAGCTATTACAAGATGAAAGTACTAGCAATTGATACTTCAAATTACGTAATGGGTGTATCCCTTATTGAGGAAGGAAACGTGATTGGGGAAATCATTACAAATTTGACGAAAAACCATTCTGTACGTCTTATGCCAGCTGTAGAGCAACTGTTAAAAGAATGTGGTGTAAAACCGAAGGAATTAACTAAAATCATAGTAGCTGCTGGACCTGGATCATATACAGGTGTTCGCATAGGCGTGACAGCGGCAAAAACATTAGCTTGGTCACTTCAAATACCAATTGTAGGTGTATCAAGTTTAGAGGTAGTAGCTGCAAACGGTGCTAACTTTAATGGATTAATTTGTCCTTTATTTGATGGAAGACGTGGGCAAATCTATACTGGATTATATACATATGAAGGAGAGCAGTTAACTTCAATAGAAGAAGACCGAATTATTCTTATTGTGGACTGGTTGCAAATGTTAAAAGATAAAGGACAGCCTGTTTTATTTATCGGTAATGATGTTAAATTGCATAAAGAAATAATTATAGAACATTTAGGTGATCAAGCTGTATTCGCTCCGTTTACTAAAAATAATCCAAGACCAAGTGAGCTAGCATTCTTAGGGTTACAAAAAGAAGAACAAGATGTGCATACGTTTGTTCCGAGCTATCTTCGTTTAGCTGAAGCTGAAACAAAGTGGTTAGAAAGTCAAAACAAGTAGGGGCCTTGCAGAAGATGGATATGATATTTAGAAAGATGGAACTTGATGATATTGCTCAAATTGTAGCTATTGAAGAAGTGTCTTTTTCAACTCCTTGGACTGCAGATGCCTTTCACCGTGAATTAACGATGAATGAACATGCACATTATATTGTGTTAGAAAAAGATGGTCGTGTAATCGGATATTGTGGATTGTGGATAATCATTGATGAATCACATATAACAAATATAGCTATTTTGCCAGAATACCGAGGTCAAAAATTAGGAGATGCCTTATTGAAAGCAGTTATTTCAGAAGCGAAAGAACTAGGGGTAAAAACAATGACGCTTGAAGTACGTGTATCAAATGAAGTAGCAAAGCAGTTGTACAAAAAATACGGATTTCAAAATGGTGGAATTCGTAAACGATACTATGCAGACAATCAGGAAGATGGTCTTGTAATGTGGGTGAATATATAATGGAAAAAAATACGATTATACTTGGGATTGAAACAAGCTGTGATGAAACAGCGGTAGCGGTTGTTAAAAATGGAACGGAAATTATTGCGAATGTCGTTGCATCACAAATCGAAAGTCATAAACGTTTTGGCGGGGTTGTACCAGAGATTGCATCCCGTCATCATGTAGAAGAAATTACAGTTGTGTTAGAAGAAGCTTTAAAAGAAGCAAATATCACATTTGATGATATTGATGCAATTGCTGTAACAGAAGGGCCTGGTTTAGTAGGAGCACTTTTAATTGGGGTAAATGCAGCGAAGGCAGTAGCTTTTGCACATGATATTCCGTTAGTCGGTGTTCATCATATTGCTGGCCATATTTATGCGAACCGTTTAGTAAAAGAAGTTCAATTCCCGCTATTATCACTTGTTGTATCTGGTGGGCATACAGAACTTGTTTATATGAAAGAACATGGTTCATTTGAAGTAATTGGTGAAACGCGAGATGATGCAGCTGGAGAAGCATATGATAAAGTAGCTCGTACGTTATCTATGCCATATCCAGGTGGTCCTCATATTGATCGTCTTGCACATGAAGGAGAACCAACAATTGATTTGCCTCGTGCATGGCTAGAACCGAATTCATATGATTTTAGCTTTAGTGGATTGAAATCAGCAGTTATCAACACTGTGCATAACGCGAAACAACGTGGTATAGAAATTAAACCAGAAGATTTAGCGGCAAGTTTCCAAGAAAGTGTAATAGATGTACTTGTAACGAAAGCAGCTCGTGCAGCAGAGGCTTATAATGTAAAGCAATTACTTCTTGCTGGTGGAGTAGCTGCTAATAAAGGACTTCGTGCGCGATTAGAAGAAGAATTTGCACAAAAAGAAAACATTGAACTAATTATTCCACCGCTATCTTTATGCACAGATAATGCAGCAATGATTGCAGCGGCAGGGACAATTGCGTATGAACAAGGCAAGCGTGCAACATTAGCCTTAAATGCGAATCCAGGATTAGATATTGAAGCATAGTTATGCACATAATTAACCACAGCTTGTGGATAAAACCCATATTATCTGTTGATAATGTGGGTTTTGTTGTGTATATAAAGTGTTGATATCTTTTTTGATAGTTGTGGATAATGTGTAAAAGTTGTTTTGATAGCTATTTTATAAAGGTGGATATGTGTATAAGTTTGTGGATAAACTAGATGAAGTCTGACCTTTGAATATATTGTTTTTCGGGAAATAAAAAGTAAGAAGATATCCCTGAAAAACATTTTGAAATATCCTTCTATTATAGAGGGTGCTGATATTGTCAATCCTTGTCGGTAAATCGATATTTCGTGTCGAATCGTTTATATATATAGGGTTACGATAGATGTATTTGAAAATTGGTTGATATATTCCGAGTTACCATTGATATATTCAAAAAATTATTTATGTACTTAAAGAAAAAAGATGTCACATAGTCAAAAATCATGACTGATGAGACATCTTTCTTATTTAAATACTCTTATACATGCAGCTCTTCCCACTCTGCCATACAAGTTTCAAGTTGTACTTGTAGCGTTTGTTTTTTAGTTGTAATTTCACTCGCTTTTTCATAATCTGCATATATTTCTGGTAAGCAAAGTTGATCTTCTAACGTAGCAATTTCTTCTTCTAAGTTTACGATGTTTTGTTCTAGTTCTTCAATTTTTCGAGTGCGTTGACGTTCTAATTGTTTACGCTCTTTTTCTTCGAGATAATTTAATTTTTCTTGAGCTACAGTTTTTTGAACAGGTGCCTGATTTTCTTGCTGTTCAAGTTGTTCAAATGCTGCGCGTTCAATCATTTCATTTTTCTTCTCCACATAGTAATCGTAATCCCCTAAATATTCCTGTGCACCTTCTGTTGATAACTCAATCACAGTCGTTGTTACACGGTTAATGAAGTAGCGGTCATGTGAGACAAATAGAAGAGTCCCTGGATAATCAATTAAAGCATTCTCTAAAATCTCTTTACTATTTAAATCAAGGTGGTTCGTAGGCTCATCCAGAATTAATAAATTTGACTTTTGCATCATAAGCTTCGCAAGAGCTAATCGAGCTTTTTGTCCACCACTAAGGGAAGATACTGGTTTCAGTACATCATCTCCTGTAAATAAAAAGTTCCCGAGTATAGTACGGATTTCTTTTTCAGGTTGCAGTGGATATTCATCCCATAGTTCATTTAAAACCCGTTTAGAAGATGTTAAGTTTGCTTGTTCTTGATCATAATAACCAACAGATACATTTGATCCGAAAGAAACATCACCATTTAATAGTGGTAACTTATTCACAATAGATTTTAATAATGTGGATTTCCCAATTCCGTTTGGACCAACTAAAGCAACACTATCTCCGCGAGTTAAGCGCATAGTTACGTTTTCAATTATAGGGTCCTCATCATAGCCAATGGTTGCATCCTTTACTTGTAAAACATCATTTCCACTTTGCTTTTCAATATCGAAGTGGAATGATGCTGACTTAGAATCCCCTAATGGTCTCGTTAATAATTCCATTCTGTCTAGTTGTTTACGGCGACTTTGAGCACGTTTCGTTGTAGAGGCGCGAGCTATATTCTTTTGAACGAAGTCCTCAAGTTTTGCGATTTCATCTTGTTGTTTTTCGTAACGTTTCATTTCTTGCTCATATAATGCTGATTTTAAGTCTAAATATTTACTGTAGTTACCAACAAATCGTCTGCTTTCTTTATTCGAAATTTCATATACTTGTGTAACAAGTTTGTCTAAGAAATAACGGTCATGTGAAACGATTAATATTGCGCCAGGATAACCTTGTAAATATTGCTCAAGCCATGTTAATGTTTCGATGTCTAAATGGTTTGTAGGCTCGTCCAAAATAAGTAAGTCTGGTTTTGTTAATAATAATTTTCCGAGAGCTAATCTTGTTTTTTGCCCACCGCTTAAAGTAGAAATCGTCGTCTGGTGCGTTTCAACTGGGAAGCCAAGGCCGCTTAAAATGGAGCGAATATCCGCTTCATATTGATATCCACCTTGATCTTTATAATTGAGTTGCAATTGGTCATAATCAGCTAACAATCTTTCGTATGTAGCTTCGTTTGAAAAGTTTTCTTCTTTGCCCATTTCTTGCTCAAGCCTTCGAAGTTTTGTCTCCATTTGCTGTAAGTGGGTAAAGACGGTTAGCATTTCATCCCAAATTGTTAAAGACGTTTCTAGGCCGGTATTTTGAGCTAAATACCCGATTGAGACATCTTTCGGTTTTATAATTTCGCCACCATCATGTGATAACTCACCAGCGATAATTTTTAATAATGTAGATTTTCCAGCTCCATTCCTTCCAACTAATGCGATACGATCTTTTGTTTGTACTTCCAATTTTATGTTTGCAAGAATTGTTTCTGCACCGTATAATTTCGAAAGTCCATTTACTTGTAATAAAATCAATGTTTTCACCTCAAATAATTTCTTAACTTTGCCATGTTTATATTTCTCAATCATACTAAAAATAGTGTATAGTTTAAAATAAGAGAGAATACTTCTTCTCTTTATTATACAAGGAATTTAATGAGTGCTAAACTTCTGTATTTGATTAAAGTATATGAATAAAGATAGGAAGAGAGGAGAGGTCATATGGATCAGCAAAAGATTCCACAAGCCACTGCTAAAAGATTGCCTCTATACTATCGATTTATCCAAAACTTATCTCTTTCTGGTAAGCAGCGTGTTTCATCGGCCGAATTGAGTGAAGCGGTAAAAGTAGATTCCGCAACAATACGAAGAGATTTTTCGTATTTTGGAGCGTTAGGGAAAAAGGGATATGGATATAACGTAAATTATTTATTATCATTTTTCCGCGAAACACTTGATCAAGATGATATAACGCGTGTAGCACTTATTGGAGTAGGTAATTTAGGGACCGCTTTCTTACATTATAATTTCACGAAAAACAATAATACAAAAATTGAAATGGCATTTGATGTTAGTGAAGAGAAAGTTGGAACAGAAATCGGGGGCATTCCTGTATACCATTTAGATGAATTAGAAGAGAGATTATCAAATGATATACAAGTGGCAATATTAACAGTACCGGCTACAGTAGCACAAGCTGTAGCAGATAGATTAGCTGAAACGAGCGTGCATGGTATTTTGAATTTCACACCAGCACGATTAAACGTATCAGAGAATATTAGAATTCATCATATTGATTTAGCTGTAGAGTTACAAACATTAGTTTACTTTTTGAAAAACTATCCACAATAAAACGCAGAGGAAGCGACCTCTGCGTTTTATTATTGTTTCTTCTTTGTGAATTTAACTAATATAAGGCGAAGTGCCAAATTAAAATCAATTGTTGCCATAACTGCAAATAGTATTGTCCACACATTCCAGATTGTATCTGTCACGTTCGTAATGGCGAAGCGTGTAAAGATACATCCAAGAAGGAAGTATAGTGCAGCCATGAACAATGGTGAGTTTCTCATACAAAAAATCCTCCGATAAAGCCTTGCATTTTTTCAGCTTCTTTAATCATTTCTTGAATTTGCTCATTGCTCATAAAAATTTGCCCAATAGCGACTAATGTATTCATCGCAACATGAGCTGCAATCGGAACGATAATACGCTTCGTCTTCACATATAAGAAGGCGAATACGAGCCCCATAGCAGTGTATACCAATAAATGAGTAAAATCAAAATGAATTGCTGCGAATACAAGCGAACTAATGATAGCTGCGATAAAGAAGTTAAACTTCTTATAAAGTGCACCAAATAAAATTTTTCTAAATACGATTTCTTCTAAGATAGGTCCAATTATAGATACAACAATAAGGAACCAAGGTGTGGTTCTTGCAATCTCCATCAGTTTCATTGTATTTTCTGAACCTTGTTTAATTCCTAGCAGCTGCATCTCGATCATACCAGCAACTATTTGTGAAAAGAAAGCCAAGAAGAACCCGATGAAAATCCATCCAATAGTAGCTGGAGCAGAAGAGCGCTTTGGATCTAAATGCCTGTCACGAATATCCGTTCTAAGTAACCAAAGTACGATACATAATGCAACAAAGAAGCTAATAATTGCCCAGTGTCCCGTTATGATTTGTCCTTTTTCCTCAATGGTAAATCCTCTATTATCATAGAGTCCTGTTTTTAGGAGAAGTGGCAATCCAACAACGCCAGATAACTGCATTAAAATGTATGTAACGATAATCCACCAGTATTGTTTCTTCAAATGGTTTAACCATCCTTTCTAACTATAGTGTATGAGATAAGTTAGGATAACATGTAAATATGCTACCTACGATATGAACCTCACTTGAATTATGTTTTTTTCGTAAATCCTTATTTGAAATTATAATAGAAGACAGGAGAAAGTTGTGTGTGTAGCGAAAACAACTTAGGGTGTCCTTTCATATTGTAACATACGAGCAGTGGAAACAACGATTCATATAGTAAAGGCAGTATTCTATATAGAAAGTTTATATAGTGATTTGCGAAAAAATTATGATTTTTTTACTTGCAAAAGAAATTGAGATTATTTATTATTATAAGTGTGTTAGCACTCGGATGACTTGAGTGCTAATAAAAGAAATTTACATAACAAAATGAGGAGGTTATTGTTCATGCTAAAGCCATTAGGTGATCGCGTTGTAATTGAGCTTGTTCAAGCAGAAGAAAAAACAGCAAGTGGTATCGTATTACCAGATACTGCAAAAGAAAAACCACAAGAGGGTAAAGTTGTTGCAGTAGGTACTGGTCGAGTGCTTGAGAATGGTGAGCGTGTTGCTTTAGAGGTAGCAGCAGGTGATCTTATCATCTTCTCAAAATATGCAGGTACTGAAGTGAAATATGAAGGTACAGACTACTTGATTTTACGTGAAAGTGACATTTTAGCAGTTATCGGTTAATTATATAAATCTTAAAAAATCCAAGGGGGTCAATTATTATGGCAAAAGATATTAAATTTAGTGAAGAAGCACGTCGTTCGATGCTTCGCGGTGTCGACACTCTTGCAAACGCAGTAAAAGTTACGCTTGGACCAAAAGGTCGTAACGTTGTACTTGAGAAAAAATTTGGTTCACCACTTATTACAAATGATGGTGTAACAATCGCAAAAGAAATCGAATTAGAAGATGCATTCGAAAACATGGGTGCGAAATTAGTAGCAGAAGTTGCTAGCAAAACAAATGACGTAGCTGGTGACGGAACAACAACTGCAACTGTATTAGCGCAAGCTATGATTCGTGAAGGTCTTAAAAACGTAACAGCTGGTGCTAACCCAATGGGTCTTCGTAAAGGTATCGAAAAAGCTGTTACTGCTGCAATTGAAGAATTAAAAACGATTTCTAAACCAATCGAAGGCAAATCTTCTATCGCACAAGTAGCTGCTATTTCTGCAGCTGACGAAGAAGTAGGTCAATTAATCGCTGAAGCAATGGAGCGCGTTGGTAACGATGGCGTTATTACTTTAGAAGAGTCTAAAGGATTCACGACAGAATTAGACGTAGTAGAAGGTATGCAATTTGATCGTGGATATGCATCTCCTTACATGATTACTGATTCTGACAAAATGGAAGCAGTTCTTGATAACCCATATATCTTAATTACTGACAAAAAGATTTCTAACATTCAAGAAATCTTACCGGTATTAGAGCAAGTGGTACAACAAGGTAAACCACTTCTTATCATTGCTGAAGATGTAGAAGGCGAAGCTTTAGCTACATTAGTAGTGAACAAACTTCGTGGTACATTCAATGTAGTAGCTGTTAAAGCTCCTGGATTTGGTGACCGTCGTAAAGCAATGCTAGAAGATATCGCAATCTTAACTGGTGGCGAAGTAATCACTGAAGAATTAGGTCGTGACTTAAAATCTGCTACAGTTGAATCTTTAGGACGCGCTGGTAAAGTTGTTGTTACAAAAGAAAACACAACTGTAGTTGAAGGTATTGGAAATACAGAGCAAATCGCAGCTCGCATCGGTCAAATTCGTGCGCAATTAGAAGAAACAACTTCTGAATTCGATCGTGAAAAATTACAAGAGCGACTTGCTAAACTAGCAGGTGGCGTAGCGGTAATTAAAGTAGGTGCAGCAACTGAAACTGAGTTAAAAGAGCGCAAACTTCGCATTGAAGATGCACTTAACTCAACTCGTGCAGCAGTAGAAGAAGGTATCGTTGCAGGTGGTGGTACTTCACTTATGAACGTATACACGAAAGTAGCTTCTATCGTAGCAGAAGGTGACGAAGCAACAGGTATCAACATCGTACTTCGCGCACTAGAAGAGCCAGTTCGTCAAATCGCAATCAACGCTGGTCTAGAAGGATCTGTAGTTGTAGAGCGTCTAAAAGGCGAAAAAGTAGGCGTTGGTTTCAACGCAGCTACTGGCGAATGGGTTAACATGCTTGAGTCTGGTATCGTAGATCCAGCTAAAGTAACTCGTTCTGCACTTCAAAACGCAGCATCTGTTGCAGCTATGTTCTTAACAACTGAAGCTGTAGTAGCTGACAAGCCAGAACCAAATGCGCCAGCAATGCCTGACATGGGCGGCATGGGCATGGGCGGTATGGGCGGAATGATGTAATTCCGTTTGCCCTAAAAAACATCCATTTCTATATAGAAATGGATGTTTTTTTATGTTTTTTAGAAAAGGAAATGAATTTCTGTAGAATTTTGTCGCTTTCTCTCTTGACCATATAGATACTTCATTGTTAGAATCTAGGAAGATAATATAAAACGATCCTTCATATATCCTCAATGATATGGTTTGAGAGTCTCTACCGGGTTACCGTAAACAACCTGACTATGAAGGCAGTGTGTCTTATATTTATAAAGAGCGGAGACTATCTTTCTTTATAAAGCCAGACCCCTGCCTTTTCTTTGTTATGAGACTAGAGGCGGAGGACTGGCTTTTTTTATTATATTAGTAATGCTTTTCGCTAAATTGGTGAAAATATTTATATACGAGAACTAACGTTGGGGTGATTATTTTGAAGAAGCAACACGATACAATTATCGTTTTAGATTTTGGAAGTCAATACAATCAGTTAATAGCACGTCGAATTCGTGAGTTCGGTGTATACAGTGAACTTCATCCACATACAATTACTGCAGAAGAAATTAAAGCAATGAATCCAAAAGGGATTATTTTCTCTGGTGGACCAAATAGCGTATACGGTGAAGGTGCATTACATTGTGATGAAAAAATCTTCGAACTAGGTTTACCGATCTTCGGTATCTGTTACGGTATGCAGCTTATGACACAACACTTCGGTGGTAAAGTAGAGCGTGCCAACCACCGTGAGTACGGAAAAGCTGTTCTTAAAGTAGAGAACGAATCAAAATTATATGCGAACCTTCCAGAAGAGCAAGTTGTATGGATGAGCCATGGCGACTTAGTAACTGGTTTACCTGAAGGATTCGTAGTAGACGCAACAAGTGAGTCTTGCCCAATTGCTGGTATGAGCAATGAAGCGAAAAACTTATACGGTGTACAATTCCACCCAGAAGTACGTCACTCTGAGCACGGTAACGATTTAATTAAAAACTTCGTATTCGGCGTATGTGGTTGTTCTGAAGGATGGAACATGGAGAACTTTATCGAAGTAGAATTAGAAAAGATTCGTGAAACTGTTGGAGACAAAAAAGTACTATGTGCACTTAGTGGCGGCGTAGACTCTTCTGTTGTAGCAGTATTAATTCATAAAGCAATCGGCGATCAGTTAACATGTATTTTCGTTGACCACGGTTTACTTCGTAAAGGTGAAGCAGAAGGCGTTATGAAAACATTTAGCGAAGGCTTCCATATGAACGTTATTAAAGTGGATGCACAAGAACGTTTCATGAACAAGTTAAAAGGTGTAGAAGATCCAGAACAAAAACGTAAAATCATCGGTAACGAATTCATTTACGTATTTGATGATGAAGCGTCTAAATTACAAGGTATGGACTTCCTAGCACAAGGTACACTTTACACAGATATCGTTGAAAGTGGTACAGCAACTGCACAAACAATTAAATCTCACCATAACGTTGGTGGACTTCCAGAAGACATGCAGTTCAAATTAATTGAGCCTTTAAATACGTTATTTAAAGATGAAGTACGTGTATTAGGATCTGAACTAGGAATTCCTGATGAAATCGTATGGCGTCAACCATTCCCAGGTCCTGGTCTTGGTATTCGTGTATTAGGTGAAATCACAGAAGAGAAATTAGAAATCGTTCGTGAATCTGATGCGATTTTACGTGAAGAAATTATTAAAGCAGGATTAGACCGCGAAATCTGGCAATACTTCACGGCGCTTCCTGGTATGCGTAGCGTAGGTGTTATGGGTGACGAGCGTACTTATGATTACACAGTAGGTATCCGTGCAGTAACATCTATTGACGGTATGACAGCTGACTGGGCACGTATCCCTTGGGACGTACTAGAGAAAATCTCTGTTCGTATCGTAAACGAAGTAAAACACGTTAACCGTATCGTGTATGATGTAACGAGTAAGCCACCAGCAACTATTGAGTGGGAATAGTATTGTAATAAAAAAGATCCATCTATCATTTATGAATAGATGGATCTTTTTGTTTTCGTTATTAATACGAACGAAAATATAAAAATTTATAAAAACGTTCGCTTTTAAATTGACAAAAATACATTCAAGAGTTAATATGAGTATGTAATTCAAACGAAAAGTGAATATTATGCCGTCGTATAATATCGGGGATATGGCCCGAAAGTTTCTACCTAGCTACCGTAAATGGCTTGACTACGAGGCGTTTGTATAAAGATGAGGGGAAACTTGTCTTTGTTTATAGAACGCTTCCATGTATATATGCAATGGAAGCCTTTTTTATTTCTCGGGATAAAAGAGGGCTAGGGTGAAATACGGCGAGTAATCATATAACGGGGGAAACGTAGGATGAAACGCTATTTTCAATTTGATGAGCTCGGTACCAATTATAAGACTGAGTTCATAGCGGGGTTAACAACATTTCTATCTATGGCTTACGTACTGTTTGTCAATCCTGCTACGCTGTCGCTTGGAAATGTTAAAGGGTTACCAGCAGGTACAGGGATGGATCCAGGTGCAGTATTCGTTGCTACGGCATTAGCGGCAGCAATCGGTTCGTTAATTATGGGTATTTTCGCGAAGTATCCAATTGCTTTAGCGCCAGGTATGGGAATTAACGCGTTCTTTGCTTATACAGCAGTGTTAACGATGGGTATTCCGTGGCAAACGGCTATTGCCGGAACATTAATGTCAGGTATTATCTTTATTATTCTTACTGCTTCAGGTATTCGTGAAAAAATCATTAATGCAATTCCATCGGAGTTAAAGTTTGCAGTAGCGGCAGGTATCGGATTGTTCATTGCATTCCTTGGATTCCAAAATGCTGGAATTATCGTGAAAAATGATGCTGTTCTTGTTGGGTTGGGGGACTTAACAAAGGGCACAACGTTACTAGCAATCTTCGGGGTTGTTACGACAATCATCTTCATGATTAAGAAAGTTAATGGTGCAGTATTTTACGGTATGATTCTTACAGCGATCTTAGGAGTGGCAACAGGATTAATTGATACTCCGAAAGCTGTAGTGGGAGCAATACCGAGTCTAGAACCAACGTTCGGTGTGGCGTTAACGCACTTCGGAGATATTTTTACAGTTCAAATGGGGATTGTTATTATAACGTTCTTCTTTATCGATTTCTTTGATACAGCAGGTACGCTTGTAGCGGTTGCGAATCAAGCTGGATTAATGAAGAACAATAAATTACCACGTGCAGGAAAAGCATTATTTGCAGATGCGATTGCAACTGTAATTGGTGCAATCTTGGGTACATCAACAACAACGTCTTACATTGAGTCTTCTGCAGGGGTAGCAGCAGGAGGACGTTCTGGATTTACAGCAGTTGTAACAGCAGGATTCTTCTTACTGGCACTATTCTTCTCGCCATTACTAAGTGTTGTAACGCCAGCTGTAACGGCACCAGCTTTAATTATTGTAGGAATCTTGATGGTTTCTTCTTTAGGGGAAATTGATTGGAAGAAATTCGAGATTGCAGTGCCAGCATTCTTTACAATTATCTCTATGCCACTTACGTATAGTATCGCAACTGGGATTGCGATTGGATTTATCTTCTATCCAATTACAATGGTTGTGAGTGGTCGTCGTAAAGAGGTTCATCCGATTATGTATGTTATGGGAGTTTTATTCGTACTATATTTCATCTACGTTCGTAAATAAAAGGGGTTTTTTAAAAGGTCTAGACTTAAGGGGAGTCTAGACCTTTTTTGCGTCTTCAGAAAATCTTAAGGATTTCCGAGCGTTTTTCTTCAGAAGTTTTCCTATAATAGAAGTTAGGGATTAAAAAAGTAATGGGGGAGATATTGTGGCACACGAAACAATACTTGTCGTAGATGATGAAAAAGAAATTCGGAATTTAATTACAATCTATTTAAAGAATGAAGGATATAAAGTATTACAAGCAGGGGACGGAGAAGAAGGGCTACGTTTACTGGAAGAAAATGAAGTGCATCTAGTCGTATTAGATATTATGATGCCGAAAGTAGATGGTATTCATATGTGTATGAAAGTAAGAGAATCGAAAGAGATGCCTATTATTATGCTTTCTGCGAAAACACAAGATATGGATAAGATTTTAGGATTAACAACAGGAGCAGATGATTACGTAACGAAGCCCTTTAACCCATTAGAGTTAATTGCACGAATTAAATCTCAGTTACGCCGTTATATGAAAATGAATGGTTTTGCTATTCAAAATGAGGACGAGCTAGAAATTGGAGAGATGAAAATAAATATCTCGACCCATAAAGTTATTGTAGAGGGAGAAGAAGTGAAACTAACCCCGAGGGAATTTTCAATTTTAGAATTGCTAGCTAGAAATCCAGGTATGGTGTTTAGTGCGGAGCAAATTTATGAAAAGGTGTGGAACGAACGATCTTTCCAGTCTGATAATACTGTAATGGTGCATATTCGAAAAGTACGTGAAAAGATTGAGGAGAATCCAAGGAAGCCTAGATATATAAAAACAGTATGGGGAGTGGGGTATAAGATTGAAAAAGATATTTAATCCGTTTACTTATGTTAGGAAAATCCGAGAATTGATTGGAAAGATAATAAAGAGCGTGAAACGGAGTATAAGGATTCAACTTATTACGGCGTTTACTGCTTGTGCGTTATTAGGTCTCTTTGTATCAACGAAGATAGTAGCACCTATTTTTGAAGATGCTAGCCAGCATGCCGAGATTAATTACAGAGATGGTATGGAGCAAATTAATCGTAAAGCTCAAAGTACAGCGGAAATGATGGTTGCTGAAAATAAATTAGATGCTGTACAAAATATGATAGAACTAGAAAATGAGAATTTAGAGCAAGAGCATGATGCCTTTAAAATATTAGTTACTGACGAAAATGGTAAAGTTTTGTATAAAACGAAGCAAGCGCAAGAAGAACAAATTAATTTGCATAATACAATTCGTAATGCGACTTCATTTGCTATCAATTATTCAAATAATAATGATATTGAAAGATCAAGAAAAGAGTTTATTACATTCTCGCCTATTACAATTGAAGGTAAGAACTTATATATGTTTGTAAGCGGGATTCCTCAAGGCGAGGTAGTGTATTATAAAGTAGAAGGACCATTCCCATTTTTAATTGGTGTCCTTGTATTCATTTTCTCTTTCTTCTATATAACAAAGAGAAAGATGAAGCAGATTGAAGCAATGGCAGAAGGTGTAAAGGAAATAGAAAAAGGAAACTTAGCGTACCGCATTGAGAAGAAAGGTGAAGATGAGATTGCGTCTTTAACTGAGAATATTAATAATATGGCGGAAGAGCTTATGAATAATATAGAAAAAGAACGTAAATTAGAAAAGCAGAAAAATGAGCTTATTACGAATGTATCTCATGATTTACGTACACCACTTACTTCTATTATGGGTTACTTACGATTACTTCGAGATTCTAAATATGAAAATCAAGAACAACATGATGAGTATACGAGAATTGCTTTTGCAAAGTCGGAGCAGTTAAAGAATTTAATAGAAGATTTATTTGAGTATACGAAGTTAACAAATGAACAAGTTGTATTAGAAAAACAAGAAGTTTGTATGAATGAGTTACTCGAGCAATTAATAGAAGAATTAGTACCGCAGGCGGAAGAGCATGGACTTACGTTTGTTAAGAAGTTTCCTGAGGAACGTGCTTATGCATCGATTGATTCGGAAAAGATGGTTCGTGTATTTGATAATTTACTAATGAATGCGATTAAGTATAGTAAAGATGATGGAGAGATAAAAGTTTCTCTTCAAAGGCAGCGCAGGGATATACAAATTGTAATTGCGAATCATAGTGAAGAGTTTACGAGAGAAGAGTTAGCGAATTTGTTTGAACGTTTCTATAAGAAAGATCAATCTCGAAGTAGAGTAACAGAAGGTTCTGGACTTGGGCTTGCGATTGCGAAAAGTATTGTTGAGTTACAAGGTGGTAGTATTCGAGCTGAATATGAGGAGGGTATTATTCGATTTATCGTCTCTTTACCTATTATAGAAAAATAATAAACGATAGCGTGTTACATGATAAAAAGACTTATTTTAAAAAGAAATAAGTCTTTTTATATTTTTTTAGAAAAACATATTGACGATTAGAGTTTAGAGGTGTAGTATTATACGAGTCGCTGATGACAAAAACGTCGAAAGCAGCAAACGAAATGAAAAACTTAGTTGACATTACAAAATAGAAATGTTAACATAAGGAAGTCGCAAATGAGCGACCAAGT
>NZ_JALNUG010000033.1:0-26475 GCF_026540675.1 Bacillus sp. GC_Bacil_1 | reverse complement strand
TTAGTATATCTGGAGCGTATATATATGCATATATATTGATTTTTAGATAGAGGAAATGGATGGGATGCATAATGGACAAATATAATGGCAACAACATAGTGGATTGTATACGAATATTAATACCATTTGATATAAGGAATGTTGTAGGGGCCTTTATGTGGGTTATCATGAATTTTATGCTACTTATCATTTTATTCATATTTCCACCGTTCAATATATACTCTTACGTAGCCTTACCATTTTATGTGATATGTAATCTATGGGGAATTTGGGTTTCTATTCATAAGCCTCGGCAGCCTCAATTGCAACATTTACTATATTCTGGATTTGTTGCTTTAAGTATTTCATTTTGTAGCTTCATAGCTGTACAAAAGTTAGCTTACGAATTCGTAGAAATAGAGTCACCTTTATTTTTTACTCTATCGCTTATTGCATATAGTTTAATTGTTTATAAATCTGAATTATTCTGGATTAAATATTTTACAGCCCGCTTAAGGGGGACAACTGATCAAGATGTGAAAATTCCTAAAATTGTATATTTTTCTGGTTTAGGTTATATGATTGGTCAAGTTATTATTGGGATTTTGAGCCAAAAAGCTATGGCGATTGTGCTAATCGTTATATTGTCATTTATTTCAGTTGTTTTCCTAGCGCTAAGTACACATTTGTATTTTTACTTTGATTTCAAAAAACAAGGTATTACTTCGCGACATTTAAAAAAATTACATTCTCAAAAGAAGCCTAGACTGTCAAGAAAGGAAAGGAGACAATCCACGGCTGCTTCGGGACATGTAAATATACCACATTCTCAAAAGAAACCTAAACTTACAAGAAAAGATATACGAAATTAAGAATTTGTAATTAAATAAAACCTAGGTTTACGTAAATATCACGTCAAATGATAATAGAATTTTATCTTGTATGAATGGAAATTAAAGAAGTTAGATAGGAATCAGGCTGTACAGAAAAATTCGATAGGTTCAAATACTAATTAGTATGAGATATATAACTTATACTGGTTAAAGCTTCGTCGTACTGAAAAAATAATATTCACAAATATTAATAGGTTTGGTATGATTAATTTCGACAAGTTAATCGAGGCCGGAGATATTTGAGATAAGCCATACATTTATTTAGGGATACAGAAGTGTCCTCTAAATAAATTATGGCTTTTTTTATTGATGAACTGTAATCAATAAGGAGTTACATGTGAATAGGAGGGATATGGAAAATAAATAGTATAGTAATAACATAGGGGAATTGTATTTGTAAGATTGGAATTTTCATATAAGCTTATAAAAATAATGAAATTATATCTTCTATTTCGTGTAAATCTCATTAACTTGTTGAAATTTGCAACGTAGGAAGGGTTAGAAGGATGAGAAAAATTATTAGCGTTTTAGTTATTTTCTTTATGACGGGAAGTATCTTTGCTGGGGGAGCTGTTCATGCGAAAGCAGAAGGGAAGCATGAATGGAATACGAATAAGTTTTTAAATATTGCACATCGCGGAGCAAGTGGACATGCACCTGAGCACACTTTTGCTTCTTATGATTTAGTGAAAAAAATGAAAGCGGATTATTTAGAGTTAGATATTCAATTAACAAAGGATGGCCAATTAATTGCAATGCATGATACAGCGGTTGATCGCACTACAAATGGAACAGGCGAAGTACGTGATAAAACGTTAAGCGAAATAAAGAGTTTAGATGCAGGATCATGGTTTAATAAAGCGTATCCAGAAAAGGCTAAGCAAGAGTATGTTGGACAAAAAGTTCCAACTCTTGAAGAAATTTTTCAAAAGTATGGAAGAAGTATGAAGTATTATATTGAAACAAAATCACCAGATGTGTATCCAGGAATGGAAGAGAAATTGTTGGCGTTGTTACAAAAATATAATTTAGTAGGTCAAAACATGTCTTCTAGCCGTGTTATGATTCAATCATTTAGTAAAGATAGTTTGAAAAAGATTCATAGTATGAATGAAAATATTCCGTTAGTTCAATTGCTTTGGTATTATCCAAATGAAAACAATGAAATTGTCGAATGGTCTGGCATTACACATGAACCGAAAAGTGTAACGAATGATGATTTTCAAGAAATTAAAAAGTATGCAGCTGGTATTGGACCAAACTTACGTAATGATAACGGAGAACTAATTATTGATGAGTCATATATGAAAATGGCTAGGAAAAATGGACTGTTAATTCACCCTTATACAATTAACGAGAAACCAGATATGAGACTGTTAATCAAATGGGGTGCTACAGGAATGTTTACAAATTATCCGGATCGATTACATAGTGTATTGAAGGAAAAATAAGTGGAAAAGGGTATACCAGTGTTTTAGGTATACCCTTTTTAATTTAATTCCCCGATAAACAGAATCTCTTTTTCATAGCATTCATCTTCCTCATAAATAATTTCTTGAAAGCGAAGTGTTTGGAAGGAATGATAAACTGAAATTTCCTATGTCTCCCCAAAATCAATTTCATTTGAAAGAAGGATCCATTTTTGACATTCACTATTTCTATTAAAGAAATTATGAAAATAGTCCTCATTTTTAAATATAATGATTTGCGAATCCTACAAATTATTTATAGAAATCAAAACAACAACTCGATATGTATGTGTATCGCTCGGTTTCATATTTATTAAATGATTTGCTTGATTTAATAAGGTTTGAATACACAATCGCTTTACTTTTCTAGGTGTTTTACGAGAGTCAATAAAAGCTTGCGAAACTGGCAATAGCATATTCCAATATTCATCGTTATAGAAAGTAGAAGGGAATGTTTTTGTATGTTCCTCAATTCGCTTTATCATAGTGTTTGTTTTTCGTTTCATACCACGTATTTTCTTTTCACGCATTGAGAGTCATCTCCATAAATTTTTGTAATGCAGCAGAGTGATATATATCTTTTCTAGTAATAAAAGTAGTAGGAACTTTTTTGAAGCTATTTGGTAAAGGATTAAATGATATGTCATGTTTGTGACCATTTAAAATAGACTTCATCATAATTGCTACGCCCATACCTGATTTTACACATGCGAGTATCGCTTCAATTGTTCCAAACTCTAATACTCGTTTAGGTGAAATTCCTTCTTCTTGAAGCCAATCTTCTAATAAATTTCTATAATAGCACCCGTGACTAAATGCAAGTAAATTCATGTCTCCTATGTCTTTAAAGGAAGATAAAGGCTTTTTGCTAATGAGAACTAATTCTTCTTCATGAAATATATTTGTATGAAGTTCAGCATGCTGAGTGGTTCCAGCGATAAACGCCCCGTCTAGTTTTCGTTCTAATACAAGTCTAATCAATTGTTCCGTCGTATTTGATTCTAAAATCAATTCGACTTTTGGGTATTCCTCATAATAGGCCGTTAATATAGATGGAAGTCTTACAGCGGTTGTAGATTCTGTACATCCAATTTTTAAAGTGCCCCTTGGTTCGATCCCATTACTTTGAACTGCTTTAATAGATTAATCCATTAAGTGGATAATTTGTTTAGCGTATGTTAATAAAATCTCACCGTTAGAAGTTAAAGTTACACCTTTTCCGTTTCGGTAAAATAAAGGTACACCTAGTTCGTTTTCTAGTTGTTTCATACGCATTGTTACGCCAGACTGTACATAGTTTAAATTTTTAGCTGCGTGAGATATGTTTTTTTCTTTGGCAACTTCGTAAAATACAGTTAAATCTTTTATATCCAAGTATCATCCCTCCATAAAAGGTATCATTTTTTTTGATGGATTATATGATAAATCTTTATTTTATATGATATCAGAACTTTCATACAATGGAAGGGGATGGAGGGATTATTGTGTTAATGGAAGAAAGGATGAATGGTACTTATAAGTGGGTTATGTTAATTTTTGCGACAGTTGCTCAAACAACAGCGACACTTATAACGTATGGTGTTGGAGCATTTGCTTTATTTTGGAAAGAAGAATATGCACTTACGAATACGGAGAGTGGATTGTTAGTAAGTGTTGTAAATATAGGACCGCTATTTTGTATGCTTTTTGTTGGGCGGCTACTTGATCAATACAATGAAAAGTTGTTAATTTCGATAAGTTTATTTTTACTAGGGGGTTCGTTTTTACTGACTAATATGGTCAATGGATTTAATGGGTTACTCTTTGTACTTTTATTAGTAGGAACGTTTTATAGTGTTTCGCAGCCAGGAGGAAGTAAGGTGATAATGAAGTGGTTCTCAAAAGAAAATCGCGGGTTAGCGATGGGGATTAGACAAGCCGGTATACCGATTGGTGGTACATTAGCGGGAGTATTGATCCCGTTTCTTACAATAAAATATAATATGGCCTATGCGGTAAATAGCATTGCATGCATTTGTATAATTGGAGGGTTTTTATTTTTTATATTTTATAAGGAACCATATATTCAAGAGAAAGTTAAACAAGAACGTAGTAAACTTTCTTTTTGGATGCAGTTAAAAGAAGTGATGTGTAAAAAAGAGTTGTATGCAATTTATATAACTGGCATTTGTATGATTTCATTGCAAATGGTGTTAGTTGCACACTTTATAAAATTTTTAGTATTGGAACAATCACTCACGCCAATTTTAGCTGGAAAAGTATTTTCCGTTATGTTCTTTTCTGGAATGGTTGGTAGGGTTATATTAGCAGCTACTAGTGATTTATTTTATAAGGGGAATAGGCGTACCCCCTTATTTATAACTGTTTGTATTTCTATTTTCTTCATTCTAATATTAGTAATGAGCATACATACAATAACGAATGTATTGTATGGCGTAAGTGCATTGTTAGGGTTCTTTTCAATTGGATGGTTTAGTCTTTTTATAACTGAAGTTGCGGAATCAGCAAGTGAAGAATCGGTAGGGATGACAGTGAGTTTTGCACTTACATTAAATCAAATTGCTATTATTGTTGCGCCTGCTTTATTTGGTTATATTGTAGATAAGAAGGGATATACCTACGCGTGGTTATGCATAGTTGTATTACTAACTATTTCAGCGGTTAGCTTATATAGGAAGTATAGAAAATGAAGGAATGTTAGCAATGTAAATTTTTTATGAAGAAAGTCTAAAGAAATGTTGAATGAGCGACATTTCTTTTTTATTTGTTGTATAATCAAAATGTAAATGAGATTCGTTTTCAATTTCGTTCATTACCTCTTTTGAAATTACCTGTAATTTTAGCCATAATTAGCTGTTTTTCTTTATCGTTATTTGCATGATTTATTTTATTTAAAAATTTTTCAGCATCATTTCCTTTTAATACCATAATCTGTTTTCCGTAATATTCAATTAATACCATGTTGTTTTTTATTATCCGATAATGAAACATTTTATCATCTAAACGATTGCGTTTATCGGTATTTTTCATATTACATCTCCATTCTTTTTAGTATGTAACAAATGTTACAAAAGAATTTGAAATTATAGTTTAATGCATCCGATTGTATGTTGGAAATTTTGCAAGAAAGAAATACAATAGAGAGTAGTAAAAATTGAAAATGAGAAAAAGGAATCTAGTTTTAACAGAGTGAATATTAAATAATATTATAATATACTTGATAATTAAAAGATATAAAATAGAATGGATGTACGTTAAGTGAAACTAGATAAAAGAGGGTTCCTAGTATGTTAAAGAAATGGTTAATCGTTTTCTTTATTTTTGCTGTTTTTTGTGGAAGTGTTGTTACACTAATACATGCAAATAAAGGAAAAAAATATGATACAAAGGCATTTTCTAATGTAAATAGTAAGCAAAAAGATGTTAAGCAGGAAGTTGATGCGAATGAGAAAAAGCGTTATGAAATTGCAGCTGGAAAACTAGATCAGTACTTAAAAGATAAAGGATTTAATGGGAGTGTTCTTGTAGCAAGTAAAGATCATGTCATTTTACGAAAAGGCTACGGTTATGCGAATGTGAAAGATCAAGTATTAACAACGCCAAGAACGAAATATCGCATTGGGTCTATTACGAAAACAGTAGTTGCAATATCTATTATGCAACTAAAAGAAAAAGGGAAGTTGAACATTGAAGACAATGTAAATAAATATATCCCATCGTTTCCAGCAGATAAAAATATTACGTTACGAAACTTGTTAACACATACGTCTGGATTACCAGAACAGGGACAAGGTAGTGTTGACGCAGCATCACGGTTAAAATTAGTAACGTGGATTGGGGCACAAACGTTACAATTTCCAGCAGGGACAGGATGGAAATATACAGATTATAATTATATGGTGCTTGCATATATTGTAGAAAAAATATCGAATAAACCACTTGCTGAATATGTGAAAGAAAATATTTTGACTCCTGTTGAAATGAATGAATCTGGAATGGGCGCAACACTCCCAGAAGATATTTTCTTAGCAGAAGGGTATACGAAAAAAGATAATAAGTTAATAGCCACGCCTCGCTTAAAAATGAACTGGTTGTATGGCTGTGGTGAAATGTATACGACTGTTGAAGATATGAAAAAGTTAGATGAAGCTATTATGGATGGTAAACTACTTTCCAAACAAAGTGTATCAGATATGTTTTCTGCATCACCTGCAAGAAAATATGGATTTAGTTTCTATATTTATCCAGATTATTATCATAACCACGGTGTATTAGCTGGCTGGAACACTTTTAATAATTTTAACTGGGATAAACGAACGTTTGTCATATTATTTTCTAACGTCCAAAATGGTATGAATGATGCATTTAATCAAGAATTTAGGAAAATGGCGAATGATTTAATAGAAGGAAAGTAATTATAAAAAAATCGGTATTGATATGTAATTATCAATACCGATTTTTTTATTTTGTAAAGTTTTACTTACTGAATAAAGTGAAACTTTAATCAGTAGAGATTTTGTTCATCTCCCACCTAACTTCTTTGCTTTCGCTGAATTTTGAGGTGGGGGTCTTACTGCCCACAAATAGCGGGATAAATAGGTGAAAAGGTGATTGGCATTTGAATAAATCTAAATAGGTCGTTAAATGATAAGTAATGCAAAGAACAATTGGTAATTTTTACATTGATAAAAAAGCTTGAGCTTCACACTATGTGAAGCTTTACAGTATTGGAGACAAGAACAGGAGGTTGGAAAAATGAAAAAAGCAATAAAGTTTTGTTTAATAGCTACATTATCTACAACGATTATTAGTGGATGCTCTTTTGAGGGTAACAATGAAAATGTTAAAGGGAAAGAAGGAGAAAAAGTAGAGGTACAGAAAAATGCTGGGAAATATACGATGCCAGATGAAAAAGATAAACATGAAGGTACATGGCTGCAATGGCCACATGAATACACATATGGTGAAGAGTATAAGCAGGAAGTTGAACCTATTTGGGTTAAGATGGCAAGTGCTTTAACTGAGGGTGAGAAAGTCCACATTGTTGCATATGACCAGGAAGAAAAAGAAAGAATCAATAACCTTTTAACAGATGAAGGGTTAAATATGGAGAAGATTGATTTCTTTATCGCGCCTACTGATGATGTATGGGCAAGGGACAGTGGACCAATTTTTGTTTATGACAGCAATAAAAATCTCAAAATATTAGATCCAGCATTTAATGGTTGGGGGAAGAAAACACCTTATAAAAATGATGCTCAAATACGTAAGAATGTGAGTAAACAATCAGGAATTGAAAGAATTGATTGGGGGAAATTTGTCCTTGAAGGCGGCGCAATTGAATTAGACAGCAATGGGACTGCGTTATTAACTCGAAGTGCGGTAACGAATAAAAATAGAAATTCTGATTTATCAGAAAAGGAAATTGAAAAATATATAAGTGATCTTGGGGTATCAAACTTTATTTGGTTAGACGGAGTACCTAATTTAGATATTACGGACTTTCATATTGATGGATTTGCTAAATTCCATAATAAATCTACCATTGTAACGATGAAAGAAGATGACCTAGCTGAATGGGGTTTATCCAATAAAGATATGGATACATTGTTAGATGCCAAAAATGCTTCAGGACAGAAATATAAGTATGAATACTTGCCGCTTAGTAAAGAAAAGGTTGCTTTAGACAATGGAAAAACTCTCGATTATAAGGGATCGTATATCAATTATTATATTGGGAATACAGTTGTATTAGTGCCTAATTATAATGATCCGAATGATAAAATCGCAAACGATACGATTCAGAAGTTATACCCAGATCGTAAAGTAGTCGGTATTGATGTGAGGGAGTTGTATAAAAACGGCGGTATGATACATTGTGTGACACAACAACAACCAATTGCATTGAAGTAATTAATTGTAATTTCGTTGTGCTGCTATATAGACAAAATAGGTGAAATCTTATCTTTACCTATTTTGTCGTTCCTTATTATTTGTAAAAATAAAATTTAAATATGATGATAATTGAATTGTAGTGTATGTTCGCTTTTCGTTTTATATGGTAAAGGAGAAAAATGTTTGTGTTAAAGAATTTTAAAATAGTGTTTTCGTATTTCCCTATCGTTTTACAGTACATTTTAAATGTAGCTTTAATTTGCTTAGGGGTTGTTCTAAGTGTGTTTCTTATGAAAGAAGTCATTCAGTTTATACAAGAACTGAAATTGGATAGTAATGAATCTAGTTATCATTTAATTGATAGTATCGTTGTATTCTTTTTGTACTTTGAATTCATCGTAATGATTATAAAGTATTTTCAAATGAATTTTCATTTTCCATTACGATATTTTATATATATAGGTATAACAGCTATTGTGCGTCTCATCATTATAGATCACGATAGTCCGTTAGATTTATTGTTATATGCCTGTGCAATCTTTGTATTAATTAGTGCGTTGTTCATTGCGAATTCTAAAATGATGCGTCGGGATTTAGAATAGTGAACATTTGTTGTTGAATTAAATAAGATATTTTATCTTTTTGCAAAAAAGGAGTAACGGTATTGAAAGAACTAATCTTAACCAGCCTCATAATGATAGGGTTTATGATTCTATTATTTAATTGTATACTTTCGTGATTTAAAAGAATAAAAGGTTAATAGAGAAAGAGGTTTTTGTAAATATGGTTCATTACAATAATCAAAATAGTTTACATTTATAAGTTTTGCATTCATAGGTATTGAAGCAATAGGGGGTGAAATTGAAGATCCCTTTGGTCAGGATCCAAATGATCTTCCGCTAGAAGGAATTTGTATAGGAGTAGAAGCGCATTTAGTGAATTTATATAATCAAAACGATCTATTAGAAGTAATGGGTTTGAATCTTGATAAAAAAATCATTTAATCATTTATTGTTGTTTTAAAATATGGTATTTAAAAAACTTGTCAAGAGTCAATTTAAGGCTTAACGTCAGCTTTATATTTTTTATATAAATATATAATATTTCTCCATGCTATAATCCATTCATGAAATATACGCGGTTCATGAGTTGTAATGAAAAGAGAAATGAATTGAGGAATAGTTGGCTTTGTGAAATCAGTTATGTAACTACTATTAAAAAGCGAGGTAAATAATATGGAACAAAAACATAATGGGATTATTTTTACTGCAATACCAGACGAATCGAATGAATATTATCAACCATTTTATGAAGACTTGATTTACTTTAATGAATGTTTAAATGAAAAGAAATCAATTGCGGATCAACTTATATCTTTATCTGTTGAAGAACAAGACTTTCATACGAGCTGTTTTGAGTATGATGATATTTGGCTAAGAGATGTTGCACCGGTTGTCACAACTCATCTAGTTAAATTTAAATATAGACCCAATTATTTGCCAGATGATCAGGGGCGATATTTAGATCAACAGTTTAATAAATGGTTGAAAAAGAATGACTTTGAATATGTGAAATCCCCATTAATATTAGATGGTGGTAATCTTATTTGGAATAAAAAAGATACCGTAATATTAACAGAACGTATATTTGATGATAACGATGATTGGACAGAAGAGGAAATTATTGAGCAGTTAGAATGGGATTTAGATGTGAGCCGAGTTATTATTATTCCTGCTGAAGAAGGGGATGTACTAGCACACGCAGACGGAATGGTTAAATTTATTGATGAACATACAATGTTTATTAGTGATTTTTTAGGGGATCATGAATTTAGATATAGTGTTCAAGAGATTATTCAAGAACAAATGCCAGAAGCTGAATTTATAGTTGTTCCTTCATCATATACAGAGAAAGGACAATATGATCAAGAGATAGCATCAGCAAAAGGGTTGTATATAAATATGTTAGAATCATGTGATGCTCTTTATGTTCCTAAGTTTGGACTAGCTAAAGATGAGGAAGTTTTACGATATATTCAACAGTATACGGAGAAGCAAGTTATTCAAATTCATGTAGGAGAAATATCAACAATGGGAGGCGCAATGAATTGTTTAACGTGGTATTGTCCAAGCCATTTGTTACCTTCGAAAATGAGAAGATTGAAAAATCAGAATGAAGATTTTTCAATGAAGAAGATTTTTGATTGGTTTTAATAAATAAGTAATGAAAAGAAAATATATTCAAGGAGTATTGATATGTATACCATCGCTGAGTTTTCTCGGATTTGTAAAATGAGTACGCGGATGTTAAGACATTATGACAAAGAGGAGATATTAAAACCGGCATATGTGAATCCGGTTAATGGGTATAGGTATTATGAACAAGAGCAGCTGGAAGTAGCATTGAAAATAAAAAAGCTAAGGGAGTATAAATTTCCTCTTCCAAAAATTAAAATTGTTTTGCAGTCATCGGATCAAGATTCGTTTGTTCAACATATACAATCACAAATTATCGAGTTGTCTCATGAAGTGAAGCAAAATTTACAGGTTATTTCAGAAATGAATGAAATGGTAATGGTGAATAGTAGTCTAAATATTGCTCGCCATAGAAGTTACGATATATTAATGGGAATGAGGAACGAAGTAACGATAATTACTCAAAGAGTAAAAATAGATATAGATGATATAGATGATTATTTTTATGACTTATATGAAGAGGTACAAAAAAATAACTTTCAAATAGTCGGTTCGCCATCTGCAGTCTTTTATGATGAAGAATATATTCCAAGTAACAGTGATATTGAATTAAGAATCCCGGTTATGCAGGGGAATGATGAAGATGTAGTACAAGAATATGAAATGAAAAAACTAAGTCCACATCAAATCGTTACTACTATGCATTATGGAAGTTACGACTATATAGGTTACGCTTATATAGCGTTAGAAGAATGGGTTGAAAAAAATGGGTATGTAATAGTTAATTCGCCATATGAGGTTTATATAAAGGGACCTGAATGTGATTGTTTAGCAGAAGAGTATGTGACACAAATTTGTTTTTTAGTTACGAAAATAGAATGAGAATAAGGATTGACATTAACATTATGTCAATCCTTATTCTATGTACGAAAGCAATTTATCATAATAAAAAGGCGAAATAAAGAGTCACCTTATAAAGTTGCTACAAGTAAATGAAGATATTCCTGTTGACCTTAACACGATGTCAAAGTATAGACTGTACGTACATTCATATAAGGGGTGAACACGTATGAGAAATATAGAAAATAGTTTGTTTTATATGCCTGCGGAATGGGAGAAACATGAAGGTACATGGCTCCATGGCCACATGATAAAGCACATAGAGGTGAAGGTTATAGAGCTAAGTTAGATGATATTTGGATATCGATGGCAAAGGAGCTTCACTATGGAGAAAATGTCCATATTGTTGTATGTGATGAAGAAGAGAAAATACATGTCCAATCGAAGTTAATGGAAGCTAATGTAAATATGGATAAAATTGATTTCTTAATTCAAGAAACTGATGATATTTGGATAAGAGATAACGGACCAATCTTTGTAACGGATAAGGAAGGGAATCGCTGCCTAACGCACTGGATATTTAATGGTTGGGGAAATAAATATCCGTACGAAAAAGACGCTAATATTCCGAATAAAATAAGTGAAATGTATCGCATTCCAAAAGTTGAATCTAGTGTCTGTCTAGAGGGCGGGGGAATTGAGATAAACGGAAACGGGACCTTAATGGCGGCGAAAACGTCTATTATAAATGAAAATCGAAATCCCACACTAAGTCAGAAAGAAATTGAAATGGAATTAACGAAATATTTAGGAGTAACGAATTTTATATGGATAACTGGTATACGCGGAGAAGATAATTATGATGAAGATACGGATTATCATATTGATGGCGCGGCACGGTTTGTAAATGAAAATACGATACTGTATGAATATGATCCTTTCGGTGAAGGAGAGCCATACCTTTTGGAGGCGTACGAAAAGCATTATCAAGAATTGCGACAAGCGAAAAATATAGATGGAAAGCCATTTCAGCTCATTCCAGTAACAAGAAAAGTGGTAAAAGAAGCAGACTGTAAGGGTTCATATTTGAATTTTTATATTGGTAATGAAGTCGTATTAGTTCCTGTATATGGTGATGAACATGACAAGTTAGGGCTGCAAATTATTGAAGGTCAGTTTCCAGGAAGAAGAATTGTCGGTATTTATGTGAATGAATTGTATGCGTATGGTGGTATGATTCACTGTGTGACGCAGCAGCATATAGAATAGAGTAATTCAAATGAAAAAGCATGCAGAGCATATACTCTGCATGCTTTTTATAATGCTGAAAACTCCTCAACAAGTTGAGTGAATTGTTTCAATGAACTTTCAATCGGTTCTGGCGTAGTTAAATCAACACCAGCTTTTTTCAATAGGTTTAGTGGATAATCAGAACTTCCACCTTTCAGGAATTCAATATAATTTTTCTGAGCATTCGGATCACCGCTTAATAGTTTATCAGCGATTTGAATGGCAGATGCGAATCCAGTTGCATATTTGTATACGTAAAATGGGCGGTAGAAATGAGGGATTCTAGCCCATCCGTATTTTACTTCTTCATCAAATACAAGTGAATCACCGTTATATTCTTTAAATAGTTTTTCATAAATTTCACTGAAGACTTGTGCATTTAATGGTTTACCTTGTTCCGCCATTTCATGTGTGATTTTTTCAAATTCTGCAAACATAATTTGTGTAAAGAAAGTACCTTTGAATTTTTCAATAAAATGGTTAACTAAATGGTTACGCACGTTCGTTTCTTTTGCTTCTTTTAATAAATAGTGAATTAATAACACTTCATTTACTGTAGAAGCGACTTCTGCCACAAAGATAGAATAATGTGCAGAAATTCTTGGTTGGTATCCATGTGAATAGTGCGTATGCATACCGTGCCCGCATTCATGAGTAAGAGTGAACAGGCTATTTAAATCATCGTGATGATTTAAAAGAATGAAAGGATGAACACCATATACACCAAAGTTATAAGCACCAGAACGTTTTCCTGGTGTTTCTCTTACGTCTATATATCGTTTATCTTTAAAACTTTTTAATGTCTCAATATATTCTTCTCCTAAAGGAGCTAGTGATGCAATCATAATGTCAAATGCTTCACTATATGGGATGTCTTGTTTTGCACCTTCTACTAAATCGACGCCTAAGTCGTATTGTCTTAGTTCATCTACGTTTAATTTTTCTTTTCGAATTTCATTGTATGTATGTAATGTTTGAATGTTTTTTTTCGTTGTATCAATAAGGTTTTCATATACTTCTTTCGGAACCATATCGCCAAATAATGATTTCTCTAGCGCTGATGGATAGTTTCTTAGCTTCGAAACGGTAACATTATTTTTAATAGCAGCGGATAAAGTAGATGCGATGGAATTCTTTAACTGAACATATGGTTTGTAATATGCTTTATAAGCTTCTTTACGCTTTTCACGATTCGTATCTTCTATTAACTTTGCATACATTCCGCGTGTTAAGTTCACTTTTTCTCCATCGTCAGTCGTCACTTCACCAAATAATATATCTGCATTGTTTAACATACCAAATGTGTGCTGTGGAGAAGAAAGAGCTTCACCCATCTGTGATAAAATTGCTTCTTGGTCCTTATTCAATACGTGTTTTTTATAACGATATAATTCAAATAAGTCTTCTTTATAATATTGTAAGCCTTCTGTTTCTTCTATGTAAGAATGTAATGTGCTTTCGTCTATGCTAAGTAAGAAGGGGGAAAAGAAAGATTTAGCTGCACTTACTTTCACGTGTAATTGTGATACTTTATCGACAAGAGATTGCGCGTCAGTATCGCGTGTATCAAGGTCAGATTGTAATCGTGCATAAGCGAACATTAAAGATATTATGCTAGAAATTTCTTCACTCTTCGTTAAATAAGCTAATAAACTATTGCCATCGTGAATATTGCCATTAAACTCGTGTAATTCCTTCGTTAATACTTCAATTTTATGAAAATCACTTTCCCAATCTTCAATTGTATGGTAAATGTCTGTTAAATCCCATTTTTCTATATCAGCTACTTGTAATCGATCTTTAAGTTCTGTCATAATCATTTCCTTTCTAAACATGTAGTTATATTTCTATATAACTATGAAATACAACAAATTGCAAAAAATCCCTGCTGAAAATTGAAAAGCCTTGCTAAAATAACAAGGCTTACATACTTATAGTGTAATTCCAAATTTTGAATGTAAAAGGTTTGTAAATTGCATGTCTGTAACGGTTTCTTTCGTTTTTTTACCATTTTTCGCTACTGTAAGGCTATCTTTCGTTAAAGAGGCATGCCCATCTTCAGTTAGTTTTACAATAAGAGGTAGTTTATTAAAGGGTGACCCTTCATGTTCAACGATAATTTTTTGTGCTGTATTTGCTTTTTCTTCATCCACTTCTTCTATATAAAATGCATAGCCTAACGTCCAATCATCAGCAGAAGATTGATCCAAGAACTCATTGTTTTTCCGCATCTCTAAAATGTAGTTTCCCTTTTCGGTCATTTCTTTACGAATACGATAATCTCCTGTAACAGAGTGAATGACTTCACCTGAGAAAGGGACAGGGGCAAGAGGTAAGTATGATCCGAATCCTACTTCAATTAAATAAAGTTCAGTATGATGTGTTAAAATGGTTGCAATATGGCCAGAATCAACAGCCCATATGGAGTTTGTAGCGTTATAAACTGTTCCTGAAACGAGATGAACATCGAATCCAGAATCTTTCAGGAAGTAATACATAGTAGGATTGAGTTCATAACAAAGACCGCCACGGTTATTTACTAAAATTTTCTCTTTCAAATTTTCTTTTGATATTTCTTTAAAATTCTTTTCGAGAATATTTAAGTTTTCAAAAGGAACAGTTTGTGCCATTGCGTACATAATGTTAGATAAATCTTCAAATGAAACTGTGTCTTTTTCTTCTATATATAATCGTGCGAAAAATTGTTTTTGAAAGTCTGTCATAGAAATCCCTCCGTTATGTTTTTATAGGTAAATTGTAAACAATCTTGAATAGGATGTGAAATTAAAACTACGTTGAATATTTGAAGTGAGATTAAAAATAATGTGGGAGAGTGAGAGATTGCTACTTTACTAACGGTGGAACGAATATTATAATAATTCTGATAAACTATGCAAACGCTTTCTTAGAAGGGGATGGTGTACAGATGTTTAAAAGAGTAACAATAGTCGGATTGTCAGTTGTTATGTTTTTACCTAGTATATATGAGGGGAGTAAAGCATATGCAGATACAGTTAACAATGGAACGTTAATGCAGTATTTTGAGTGGTATGCTCCGAATGATGGGGATCATTGGAATCGTTTGCGTACTGATGCTGAAAATTTAGCGCAAAAAGGAATTACATCTGTTTGGATACCACCTGCATATAAAGGAACTACGCAAAATGACGTAGGATATGGAGCATATGATTTATATGATTTGGGGGAATTCAATCAAAAGGGAACAGTGCGGACGAAATATGGGACGAAAGTACAATTGAAGTCTGCAATTGACGCTTTACATAAGAAAAACATCGATGTATACGGTGATGTAGTTATGAATCATAAAGGTGGGGCTGATTATACAGAAACTGTCACAGCAGTTGAGGTAGACCCAAGCAATCGAAATGTTGAAGTATCAGGTGATTATGAAATTAGTGCTTGGACAGGATTTAACTTTCCAGGGCGTGGAGATTCTTATTCTAATTTCAAATGGAAATGGTATCATTTTGACGGAACAGATTGGGATGAAGGAAAGAAATTAAACCGAATTTATAAATTTAGGGGCATAGGTAAAGCGTGGGACTGGGAAGTGTCTAGCGAGAATGGGAATTATGATTATTTGATGTACGCGGATCTTGATTTTGATCATCCAGATGTTGCGAATGAAATGAAAAAATGGGGAACGTGGTATGCGAAGGAATTAAATTTAGATGGCTTTCGTTTAGATGCTGTTAAACATATTGATCATGAATATTTGCGCGATTGGGTAAATCATGTTAGACAGCAAACGGGGAAAGAAATGTTTACAGTAGCTGAATATTGGCAAAATGATATCCAGACCTTAAATAATTATTTAGCGAAGGTCAATTATAATCAATCTGTGTTCGATGCACCACTTCATTATAATTTTCACTATGCTTCAACAGGAAATGGGAATTATGATATGAGAAATATTTTAAAAGGAACGGTAGTTGCGAATCATCCTACACTTGCGGTTACTCTAGTTGAAAATCATGATTCACAGCCTGGTCAGTCATTGGAATCTGTAGTGAGCCCTTGGTTCAAACCGTTGGCATATGCATTTATTTTAACGCGTGCAGAGGGATATCCTTCTGTTTTCTATGGTGATTACTATGGTACAAAAGGAAATAGTAACTATGAAATTCCAGCGTTAAAGGACAAAATTGATCCGATTTTGACGGCACGAAAAAACTTTGCATATGGTACGCAGCGGGATTATTTTGATCATCCAGATGTAATTGGCTGGACAAGAGAAGGTGATAGTGTACATGCTAATTCTGGTTTAGCAACATTAATCTCTGATGGACCAGGAGGGTCAAAGTGGATGGATGTTGGGAAGAATAACGCAGGGGAAGTATGGTACGATATTACGGGTAATCAAACAAATACTGTAACAATTAATAAGGATGGTTGGGGACAATTCCAAGTAAGTGGAGGATCAGTTTCCATATATGTTCAGCAGTAATTTGGTGATGAAAAAGAAGAGGTAGACTGAAATATAAGTTTTCCTCTTCTTTTTATATTGTGCATATTTATCCCGCTATTTGTGGTCAGTCCGATTGGTGAGGGCTTATTAAAGTTTCACTTTATTTTTCCTGAATCTTTATTGTAATAAAAGAGTTAGTCGACCTTTATAACAACAAGAGAGGCATTGGAGTATATAATGTCACCCGTGGCTTCTCTTATTCGTACTCGAAGAACATCCCCTTGATTTAAAGATAGTAAATCAGTTCTGGCGGATGTAGCTCTTATCCCAGAATCACCACCAACTCGCGTTTCGATTGCGAATTGAATGGAATCGTTTATTGTAAGATTTAATATACTAGACGATATAGCTTGTATTACAAATACAATTGAAAAGGATACAGAGTACACGCCAGTGGTATCAATTGTAATAGAATTATTTAATGGATTTATAGTAGTTCCACTAGCAGGTCCTGGAATGGTAAAATTAACATTTGTATTAACTACTGCTGAAAAACCGATTCCTACTTCAGAAGTTATTGTTCCAAATACGGGAAGGATCCTTAAACCGGTTGCGCCAGTAGGACCAGTTATTCCGATTCCGGTAGGACCTGTACCCCCAGTAGGACCAGTTATTCCGATTCCGGTAGGACCTGTACCCCCAGTAGGACCAGTTATTCCAATTCCGGTAAAACCTGTCGCACCGGTAGGACCTGTGATTCCATTAGGTCCGGTGGGTAATGTAAATGGTGGAATTGATGGTAGTGTGGGACCGATTAAATTTGGTTCTAGAGCAGTTCCATGTAAAATACTATATTCTTCACTCATATAGTAAACCTCCTATTATTGCTTGTTATAATTATTAAATGTATCAGGGGAAGGAAATGACATTCGCAATAGCGGAGGCGCTTCTTATAATTTCTCCTCAGCGAATATAGGTCTAATTTAAGAAATATTGAAGTGTAGAGTTGCGTACTACTGAAGTATGGCACCTTTACTTCTCACGTAACATATAGTATGATGATTTCAATAAATTAGATTTCAATGACTATAATATAAATTAATGAGAGGTGCTTTTTGTGAGTGCGGTAGGTACTAAATAGGAAAAATTTAATGAAATAAATCAGATAAGAACAGGGGATTTTTATGTATACCATACCCCTAGCTTTGTCATGGATTTATTTCAATACCTATGAAGATACCTACAATACTTTATAAAGCGTGTAATAAGGGGATTGCCATCTGTTTTTTATGGCTTATTTCCTCATATGTTATTACTCATGCCTTGTAAATGTAAAAGCTGCGGTATCCCCGCAGCTTTTTTGTATATATTTTTAATGTATAAAAATGGTAATTAAATAATGTAGAGCTCATTGGAATCTAATGAGTAGGTATCTTCATTTATGATAAAAATCAATCATAGTGAGGAGAAACAAAATGAATACGATGACTTTTGAAAAGTTACAATATAACGAATTAAAGGATATAGTGAAATCTTATTGTGTAAGTGGATTAGGTAAGGAATTAGTAAACAAATTAGAGCCGAGTACGAGTATAAAAGTAGTGAGAAATCGCTTGAATGAAACGACAGAAGCACGAGCAATATTAGATGCAGAAGGGCATGTTCCTTTCTTCGGCATTTCTAATATTGCTAGTACAATTCAAAAATTAGAAAAAGGGATGATTTTAGATCCAGAAGAATTAGTAAGTGTTTCAGATTTTTTACGTGGGTGTAGAAAGATTAAAAAGTTTATGTTAGATAAAGAATTTTTTGCACCAGTATTAGCTTCTTATGCAAATTCAATGACTGAATATAAAAGTATTGAAGAGGAAATTAACTTTTCAATTAAAGGAAATAGTATTGATGTAGCTGCAAGTAAAGAGTTAAAACGAATTCGAAATAATATCGATTCTGTAGATGGGAAAATAAAAGAACGTTTAACGAAGTTTTTAAATAGTAGTGCAAATAAGAAATTCATTCAGGAATTCTTTATTAGTAAAAAGGATGACCGTTATACGATTCCAATTAAATCTTCCTATAAAAATCAAGTTGCTGGAAGTATTATTGAAGCCTCGGCAAAAGGTTCTACTGTATTTATAGAACCGCATACGGTTACGAAATTGAATGCAGAATTAGCAGGTTTGAAAGCAGAAGAAGCGCTTGAAGAGTATCAGATTTTAGCGACTTTATCAGGAATGGTCTTAGAAAACATATATAGTATAAAGATTAACATGGAGCTAATTAGTCAGTATGATATGGTATTTGCGAAAGCGAAGTTTAGTAAATCGATTGATGGAATAGAACCGAAGTTAAACGATCATGGCTACATTCATTTAGTGAATTGTAAGCATCCGCTTTTAACAGGGCAAGTTGTACCGTTACATTTTAAAATTGGTCAAGAGTATCGTAGTTTAATTATTACAGGGCCGAATGCGGGCGGAAAGACAATTGTGTTAAAAACGATTGGATTGTTAACATTAGCTACAATGTCAGGTCTTCATATTGCAGGAGATAAAGGTACAGAAATCGCTATTTTCGAAAATGTATTCGTAGATATTGGTGATAATCAAAGTATTGAAAATGCACTAAGTACATTTTCGTCTCATATGAAAAATCTTTCTGAGATTATGAGGATGTCAAATAATAATACGTTACTTTTATTTGATGAAATAGGGAGCGGTACAGAACCAAATGAAGGTGCAGCACTTGCAATTTCTATTTTAGAAGAGTTGTACTTTGCGGGATGTATTACCGTTGCGAGTACGCATTACGGAGAAATTAAACGATTCTCAGAAATGCATGATGACTTTATGAATGCAGCGATGCAGTTTAATAGTGAAACGCTAGAGCCGCTTTATAAATTAGTTATCGGAAAATCAGGAGAAAGTAATGCACTTTGGATTGCGAATAAAATGAGCGTAAAAGAACATGTACTGAAAAGAGCGAAAGAGTATATGGGAAATAAAGAGTACGCTTTAGAAAAAGTGAATGAAAGTAAAATTAGAAAACCGAAATTTGTACAAGAAAAAAGAGAATCTCATTATGAGTACAAAATCGGCGATCGTGTTAATTTATTGGATCATGATGATTTTGGTATCATCTATAAGGAAAAAGATAATTTTTATAACGTTGTTGTATATTATAACGGTGAATTCGTTGAAGTAAATGTAAAACGTATTACTTTAGAAGTAGCAGCGAAGGAGTTATATCCAGAAGGATACGATTTAAATACACTATTTGTTGATTATAAAGAAAGAAAAATGCAACACGATATTGAGCGCGGATCGAAAAAAGCACTGCGTAAAATTCAAAAAGAAATAAGAAAGGATAGAGGATAAGTTAAAATGGTAACGATTAGACAAGAACAAAAAAATGATTATAGAAAAACAGAAGAAGTCATAAAAGAAGCATTTTTAAAGGAAGAATTTAGTGATAAAACAGAACATGAACTTGTAAAACGTATTAGAGAATGTGACGCGTTTGTTCCAGAGTTATCAATTGTTGCGGTAGATGAAGATATAGTTGGTCACATTATGTTATCGAAAATTACAATAGAACAAGATGGAACTTCTGTAGAATCGTTAGCACTTGCACCAGTTTCAGTTGCTAGGGGTCATCAGAAAAAAGGAATTGGTGGAAACCTGATTGTAGCTACATTAGAAAAAGCGAAAGAGCTTGGATACGGATCAGTTGTAGTATTGGGACATCCAGAGTACTACCCGAAATTTGGTTTTAAGAAAGCAAGTGAGTGGAATATAAAAGCACCGTTTGAAGTGCCTGAAGAGGTATTTATGATAATGGAATTAACAGAAAATTCTCTTCGAGGTGTAGAAGGAATTGTACAATATTCGAGTGCTTTTGCTGAGTAGGAGTAACGGTTAAGAAATGTAATCATAAAAGATGCTATCTTTTTGTATGGATATACAGAAAGATAGCTTTTTTATTAAGCGGATCTACTGACGTATATTTTGCTCAATGAATAATTGAGGTGGTAAAATTGATATAGAAACGTAAAGGGAGAGAATGAAATGAATAAGCGAGAAACAGATAGTAATGAGAATGCAGTTACTTTATATGTTACAAGACACGGTAAAACAATATTAAATACGAATCATCGCGCGCAAGGTTGGGCTGATTCTCCATTAGTAGAAAAAGGTGTTGAAGTTGCCACAAATTTAGGAACAGGATTAAAAGATATTCATTTTATGAATGCGTATAGTAGTGATAGCGGCCGAGCGATTGAAACTGCTAATTTAGTATTAAAATATAGTGAGCAATCAAAATTAAAACTTGAGCAAAGAAAAGATTTGCGAGAATTAAATTTCGGTATTTTTGAAGGTGAAAAACTTGAGAATATGTGGGATGTGGTTGGAAAAGCTGCAGGCGTTGCATCACCAGAAGAACTTATGAAGTTTTCTATTCAAGAAGTGATTAATCTTATTAGAGTAGCAGATCCTACAAAACAGGCGGAAGATTGGGAATTATTTTCTACTCGCATAAAAGCTGAGATAGATAAAATTAGTGAAGAAGCTGCTGGAAATGGTGGCGGTAACGTTTTAGTTGTCGTTCATGGGCTTTTGATTACTACCTTAATAGAAATGTTAGACAGTAGCAAAACAAAACTTGGGGTGGAAAATGCTAGTGTGACGAAGATTGTATACCAAGATGGAACATATACAGTCGAGTCGGTTGGAGATATGAGTTATGTTGCAAAAGGGAAAGAAAGTGTGGAAATATAATTAAATCTCAAATAGAAATAAGAAAAGGAAGGTAGAGAAATCTAGCTTCCTTTTCATTTTGTGAATTATGGGATTAATAAAATCTTCCCTGTGCTTTTACGGCTCTCTAATAATTCATGAGCAAGAGCACCGTCTTGTAAAGAGAACGTAGTAGGATTTGAAATGTTTAATTTTCCAGTTGCGATCCAATCGAATAATTGAGTAGATCGTTTTTTACGTTCTTCATAAGTGGTAAGCACGTTCCAAAGGTCTCCACCAGTTAAAGTTTTTGAAGTATCCATAAGCATACGCGGATCAACTGGCGCAGGATTACCACCAGCCATTCCGTAAAATACGACAGTACCGCCAATTTTAGTAGCGTTAAAACTTTCCCCTAATGTAGAACCTACTGATTCATACACAACATTTACTCCAGTTCCATTAGTCATTTCAAGTACTTTCGTATGCCATTCTTCGTTATATAAAGATACGCGATCGGCACCAGCTAATGTAGCTATCTTTGCTTTTTCTTTTGATGATGTAAGACCAATTACTGTTCCGCCCTGTAGTTTAATCATTTGAATAAGAAGTTGACCGACGCCACCAGCTGCAGCGTGTACTAAAGCTATATCACCTTGTTTTAGTTGATAGCTATCGTGCGTTAAATAATGTGCAGTTAATCCTTGTAATAAGACAGAAGCGGCTGTTTCAAAAGAAATAGAATCTGGTAGTGGGATTACTTTTTCAGATGGAACGGCAACTAGTTCTGCATTTGCAAATGGGACGTCCGCAAATGCAATACGGTCTCCTAGGTTGATAGTAGTAACGTCAGCTCCTACTTTTTCAACAATTCCAGCTCCTTCATAACCTAATACATAAGGCGGATTGCCAGCAAGATGATAATCGCCGCGGCGTCTATAAATATCAGCGAAGTTTAATCCGATTGCTTTCGTGCGGACAAGAATTTCATTTGGACTTATGATTGGATCGTGTATTTCTTTATAGTGTAGAACATTAGCGTCTCCGAATGTTTCGAAACAAAGTGCTTTCATATGGAATACCTCCATTTATATTGTTTATAGATGTTCTTTATCATACAATACAAATATCAATAGACAAAGAGGATTATTTCGATGGAATCAATCGAAAATATCGATTGAAAAGAGGGATGATAAATGGAAATAAAACAGTTAATTACATTTACAGTAGCGGCACATACTTTGAACTTTACACAAACTGCGAAGAAATTAAACTTTGCCCAATCGAGCGTTACAGCACAAATTAAAACATTAGAGGCTGAGCTCGGTACACCACTATTTGAGAGATTAGGGAAACGTCTTTTCTTAACTGAAGCAGGTAGGAAGTTTCAACTATATGCCGACAAGATGATTGCACTCAGTAACGAAGCGAAAATGGCTGTGAAAGATGATGAAGAAATAGCAGGTACGTTAATAATTGGTGCACAAGAAAGTCAATGTACATACAGACTGCCTTCTATATTAAAGAAGTTTAAAGCACAATTTCCTCAAATAAAACTTATATTTAAACCAGCACACTCCAATAAAGATGCGAAGGAACAATTGATGGAGGGGAAAGTAGATCTTGCATTTATTTTGGACGAATGTAAAACAGAAGATGTTTTACATGTGGAACCACTTATGAAAGAAGAATTAAAAGTAGTAGCTGCTCCTATGCATCGTTTACTTGAACAACCTTCAGTTTCTATAAAAGATTTAGAGAGTGAAACACTTTTACTAACAGAATTAGGCTGCTCGTATCGGACTTTATTTGAAGAGCTATTTCGCTGGGAAGATGTATATCCAGCAAATAAAATTGAATTTGTTAGTGTTGAAGCAATTAAACAATGTGTTATTGCAGATTTAGGTATAGCCGTTTTACCAGCGATAGTAGTAGAAAAAGATATACGGGAAGGGACGTTAAAGGAGTTAATGTTAAACGAAACAATATCTCCAATTTATACACAAATCGCTTGGCATAAAGACAAATGGATGACAGTGCCACTGCGACAATTTATTGATGTAACGAGGGAGTTTTTTGTAACGGATTAAGTGGAGAAATATTTATTTTATATAAAAGAAAAAATGGCAATTTTGTATAAAGAATCGATGCTTGAATATAACAAGTATCGGTTCTTTTATGTTTTAAATATAGAATGCTATAAAATGTGTATTTCTCAACTTTTTTTCTTACAAGGATAAGTAAAATTCTTCGTATATTCCAATAATCATAAGGGAATTTACAACGTTTATTCGTTTCTGTAAGATGCCTCTAGGAAGCGTGAAAGGAGGACTTACATAGCAGTATAGCTTGTCTTTAGTATACGTACTTATTGTGAGGAGGAATTTAAAATGTTTAAAAAGTTAATGAAAGTATGCGTGTTAAGTGCGGCAAGTATAGGTGTATTATTTAGTTTTCAAGGAAGTACATTTGCAGCTAATGATTTAAGTAGTTATTATGATGGGAAAAATCCAGCAACAACGAAAGTATACGGGGGAAGTACGACGTGTGATGCAGATGGATTTAATGCAAAATCTACAGCTGTATATGAAGGTAGTAAAAAAGTAGGGACAGTGTATTTACGTTACAGTAATAAATGTCATGCAGCATGGGCTAAGTTTGTTTTAGATCAACCAGCACCAGCTGTTTCGGGAGGAGTGTACGCGTACGCTGTTGTGAATAAATACAAAAATGGTGTATTCCAAAAATCAGTTACTTCTAATCAGGGGAACGGCACAATAAAAACAGGTCAAACGAGCACTTATACAGGAATGGTATTTGATTTAACTGCTGATTTCGGATACACAGCAGATGCTGAAGCAGTTACGTTTAATAACGGTTACGGGAAAACAGCACGTTATTAATAAAGGAGTGAAATGATATGAAACTTTTAAAAAAGACGAGTGCATGTTTATTGCTATCTTTACTCGTTGTAACTAGTATGTTTAGCGCGACTAATAGCGATAAAGTATACGCAGAAGACCATTCATATGATGGGAAAAGTCCTTATTATAACAGCTGTGATCAATCTGCAGTAACGAAAGAAAAGAAGTGGATTGATTCAAATTCTTATGTGGAATTAAAATTTAGCACGACGTGTAAGACAGCGTGGGCAAAAGTTACTGTAACTCGCCTGGCAGTTTATAATAACGAAGCTGATGCAAGGATTGTTAGAAAAACAGATGGAAAGGCATACACTTGTGGAAGTGCTGGAGGAAATGGTGTTGTAAATAAAGGGCAAACATCATGCTATACGCCAATGGTATATGACTTAGATCCAAGAAAGGCACAAGCGCAGGGGAAACATGCAATACCAAATAGTGATGCATATAATTATGCTGAGGCTATTTGGTATTGATGAGGATATGGAGATTGTAAGATAGAATATTTTAAGAGCATGTTTTGATTGGATTTCAAAACATGCTCGATTTGTATTCATTCTAATTTTTTCGGTAATCATGGACCATTGAATTAACTAAGGTCTGTATCAGGAGGAGTGTATCCGAGGTGACGAGCCATTGATACAATTTGACCTTTATGATGAAATTCATGTGTTTCTGTATGAGTTAAAAGCCATAGCGGTGTTGTGCTCCAAGGTTCTTTTTGCCATTTTACTTCATTTGCTATATTTTCGAGCCAACGGTCATTGTATTCATCTAAAAAACGTTGTACAGTCTCATCTACTAACTTAAATCTAGCACGGACTTTCGCGATATCTGCATGCTCAATTTCATAATCACTAGCAAATGAAAAATCTGCTCGCTTTTGCTTAAATGCAAATGATCCAAGCCAGTATCGATAGCAATCGGCTACATGAATATGCGTCTTTATGATGCTACCGCTCCCGAAATTTGGAACAGTGCTACGTAATTTTTCTAGTGGGATTTCTTCCAAAAACGAAAATAGAGTTTCTCTTGTAGAGCTAATAAGATGATATTGTTGTTTTAAAACATGTAACATGTAATTAACACTCCTCTTTTATTTACTAAACTATTTGTGTAGTAAATAATTCTATATGTACGAGAGGTGAACCTTTTATTATTTTTACTAAGCATATTAGATGTATTTCTCCATTGTTTCTGATAGATTAAACAAGGTGAAACTTTAATAAATTGAACATTTTTAGTTCATAATAAATGGTACATGAAGAAGGAGAACGATCAAATGAATAGACTAGTTGGTTTAAAACAATTTGAAATAACGCGTGGGGCATTACTTAAATTTATGGAAACGTTAGATGATAAAACTGTAGATACACAGCCAGAGGGTTTTAACAATACAATTCGTTGGCATATCGGTCATGTGTTAACGGCAGCAGAAGTTTTCATGTTTGGAAAAGAATTCAAACAATTACCAACTGAATATCCAGGTATGTTTGGATATGGATCAAGGCCGTCTAAATGGAAAACAGAAGGACCATCGTTAGAAGTGTTAACGGCTCAATTAAAAGAACAAGCAAAACGTATTAACGAAATTCCAGCAGAAGCATTTGAAAATAAACTGCCAGAGCCATTCCTAGGATTGGAAACAGTAGGGGAGCTTTATGGTATGATGCTTTATCATGAAGCTGATCATATTGGGCAAATCAAGGCGATGGAACGTATTATTAAGGCTCTTTAATTGTAATTGTATATAAAAAACGAAATTATATTGTGAAATATTATAACGACAAAAAGGATAGATAATTTATTATCTATCCTTTTTGTCGTT
>NZ_JALNUG010000032.1:0-27460 GCF_026540675.1 Bacillus sp. GC_Bacil_1 | reverse complement strand
TACACTTAGGATGTAGTGGCTTCGGCTGTGAGAGTTCAAGTCTCTCCGCTTGTATACACCCAATAAACAATCCCCCTTATTAGCACCGCAAACTATGAGAAGCAATAAATTATATTGGTACTAGATGTCGTAGACTTAACCTAATGCTTAATTTAAGAGGGGTGGAGTAGCGGCCATCAAATAATAAAATGCATTTAAACAATTAAAAGAAGCACTAGATTAAATTATTTATAACTTAACTAAACCTTAAAAAGGTCCCTTTTTTTGCACTAATAAAGGCGAGCAAGCCCTCCCCCACCCCCTTTGGGGGTGGGGCGGAAAAGAGTAGAAGCAAAAATAAGTCGCTAAAAACAAGCTGAGGAAAAGAGTGTAGTATAACGGTTAGTGCAACGATCTCCAAAATCGTCAGTAGAGGTTCGATTCCTTTCACTCTTGAATTTAATAACCAAATAAAAGAGTAACATAAGTAGTAAGTATAGTACAATGGTTAGTGCCTCTGCCTTCCAAGTAGATGATCCCAGTTCGAGCCTGGGTACTTATAGCAAACAACCATGAAAATGGATCTAACAGAACAATCTAGTCAATTATGACTAGTATACAATAAGACGATAAGTCGCATTATTATTATCTTACTATTAGTAAGATAATGATGAATTTAAGAAAGCATTTGATTATGGTGCTTACTGATTGCTATCTAGGGGTTTAACACATGCTAGTCAATGATTTTTTTAGATCATGGCGTACGGGCTAGGAATACTTAGAATGATAACTTTACGATCGCAGAAATAGCGTAAAAGGTTTAATAACCGCGTAGAGATTTGCTTCGTATCTCAATAGGTAGTTGGTGAGGTAATGCTCAACAAGCCGATGATGAGTAATATTGGATGAAAGTCTTTAATATAGCAGTGGAAATGAAAAAGTCCACCGTTACATATTAGCGCAGCAGTGGAGAATCGTCGTCAATGCATATGGTCTATTCAGTAGATTGATGTGAACGCGCCACCTAGATTCGGACAGGGGATAGTATCCTCTGCCGATAAAAGAGTTTTGAAAATGGATCGAATTCTTAGTAGTGGGTGACAATCGCCGTGCCAGCATCAGCGGTAAAACGGCTTCCGCAAGCAATAGTAATTTAAATTGGTGTAAAGGGTACGTAGCCGGCCATGTTTGGCTAGAGTTAGATACGGGTAAGTACAATACTTGGAGTAGGGCTGATATCCGATCATCCCAAGGGGAGTGCTAAAGGCGAAGGCAACTTACTGGTAATAACTGACGGTGAGGTACGAAGGTCGGGGCATGGAAAGAGATTAGATACCTCATTACTCCTGACAGTAAACGATGTAGATTAAGGATAGAAATTATTTTGTCCTAACGCTAACGCATTAAATCTACCACCTGTATAGTATAGTCGCAAGGCCGAAATACAAATAATTAGACGGCCTGAGAGCAAACGGAGTGAAGCATGTTATTTAATACGATAACCCGCGTACAATCTTACCAGCTTTTGAATCTTAGACAGGTGTTGCATGGTTGTCGTCAGCTCGTGCTAATGGTGTCTGGTTAATTCCAAACAACGAGCGCAATCCTTACTTCTAGTTTATCTAGGAGTTTCCAATTGATTCATCAATGGTTCAAGGAATATGACAAACCCTCATGGCCCTTATAAGCTGGGCAATAGACGTGCCACAAGAATCTTTACAAAATGACGCGAAATGGCAACAATGAGCTAATCATCAAAAAAGATTAATGTACGAATTGTGGGCTGGAACTCGCCCACATGAAGTAGGAATTCCGAGTAATCGCGTATCATTACGACGCGGTGAATATCATCTCTTGGGTGTACTAACTGCTCGTCACGGGACGAAAGGGAGTATATTATGAAGTTGGGCTGATTGGGTAACTGGTCAGTGTAGCGAATAATACTTCCCAATTGTTCTGAAGTCGAAACAAGGTAACCGTAAGGGAACTTGCGGTTGATTGATAACACAACAAATCCCCTTCCTCTATTCTAGAGGAAAAGATATAAATTTATAATAAAAGAGAGCAAGAAATAGTTAAAGAAATAAATGGCTAAGGACGAGTAAAAGGAATACAAAATGATTTACATTGGCCCAGGTATTTTATCGCCTTAAATAAAAGTAAGGAGAATGATGTATTTACATGCGAATAAAGGGAAAATATCCTAATTGGTAAGGAACCACTTTGTCGAAGTGGGGTATGGCGGTTCGAGCCCGCTTTTTCTCGTACTCTTCTTGCATACTAATTAGTATGGCAAAAGGAACTGTGACTTTTGCTGCATTGGTCAATGCGCACAACAATACAGCAGTAACTATGTTTTACTCCCTTCACCCGCTTCTGCTCTCCTATTTTAAATACTGAAAAGTGAGCAGGAAAAAGAGGAAGGTGTGGGTCATATAGTCCTTTATCTTTTATTTGCATAAGGATAAAAAGCAAAACATCTATTTATATAGACTCTTATCTTTCGCCCTTTACTTAATATAAAGTGGGGGAAATGTCATTATTAAGTGGAAAGGAGAATACATATAATTAGACTCGTATTTATACTTGTCCATAAGGAACTATAAACTTGCATATGAACCTATCTTTAGTTTTATTCTTAATTGGAATTCTTGGTTTCATTCTTAACCGGAAAAACATTATTCTAATGATTATTTCAATCGAAATTATGCTACTAGCGGTAACATTACTTGTACTAGTTAGTTCATACAGTTTCGATGATATCGCAGGACAAACATATAGTATTTACATTATTGCTATTGCTGGAGCCGAATCTGCTATTGGATTAGGTATCTTAGTAGCATACTACCGACTACGAGGTAACATTTCACTACGAACATAATGTATCTATCTATTCTTGCACTTCCTCTATTTGGATCAGCAGTAGCTGGTCTACTTGGACGAAAAATTGGTGTGACAGGAGCTCACCTAATTACAACAGGTTCACTAATGACTACAACATTCTTAGCTTTAGTAGCTTTCTACGAAGTTGGTCTATGTGGATCACCTGTATCAATCCAAACATTCGATTGGATTGACTCAGAATTCATGCTAGTTAACTGGGGATTCCTATTTGACAGTCTAACTGTATCAATGTTAATCCCTGTTCTAGTTGTATCTTCATTAGTTCACCTATACTCAATCTCATACATGGCAGAAGACCCTCACAACCAACGATTCTTCTCATACCTTTCAATGTTCACATTCTTCATGCTAGTTCTTGTAGCTGGGGACAACTACCTTATCATGTTTGTAGGATGGGAGGGTATTGGTATTTCATCATTCCTTCTTATTAACTTCTGGTATACACGTATTCAAGCTAACAAATCAGGTATTAAAGCCCTAACGGTTAACCGTGTTGGTGATATGTTCCTGAGTGTTGGTTTCTTCGCCATCTTCTGGGTATTTGGTAACGTTGACTACGCAACAGTATTCAGTGTAGCACCTTTTATTAACGAAACAGCTATCACAATTATCGGTCTTCTACTACTCCTAGGAGCTATGGCCAAATCAGCCAATTTAGGACTACACACATGGCTACCAGATGCTATGGAAGGACCTACTCCTGTGTCAGCGCTAATTCACGCCGCTACTCTTGTTACTGCTGGAGTTTACCTAATGCTTCGATCATCACCTGTAATCGAGTACGGTCCAACTACATTAATTGTAATTACTTGGGTTGGTGCTCTTACAGCCTTCGTAGCTGCAACAACTGGTCTACTACAAAATGACCTAAAACGAGTTATTGCTTACAGTACTATGTCACAAATGGGTTACCTATTCATGGCATGTGGACTTTCACAATACAATGTGGCACTATTCCACCTTGTTAACCACGCATTCTTCAAAGCTCTACTTTTCCTTGCTGCTGGTGCTGTAATTCACGCCATGGCAGATCAACAGGATCTACGACGACTTGGTGGTTTAGTTAACTTCTTACCATTCACTTACACAGCAATCCTAATTGGTTCACTATCTCTAATGGCTTTCCCATTCTTAACGGGATTCTACTCTAAAGACCTGATTCTCGAAGTAGCACTAGGTCAATACGAACTAAGCGGTAACGTCGCTTACTGGTTAGGAACAATTTCAGCGGTATTCACTGCTTTCTACAGTCTTCGACTAGTTTCACTAACATTCTTCACTGTACCTAACGCTCCTAAAGGAGATTACCTACACACACACGAAGCGCCAACAATTATCGTGATTCCTCTAGTTATTCTATCAATTATGTCAATCGCCTTCGGTTACGTTGCTAAAGACCTGTTTGTGGGAGTCGGATCAGATTTCCTATCAGGAGCATTATTCCAACACCCTAACCACGTGAGCCTAATTGAAGCAGAATTCGGACTACCAACTTTCTTCAAACTACTACCTGCAATTGGTAGCTTCTTTGGAGCAGGTCTTGCTCTTTACCTATACCACGTAGTGCCTCAATTTACTATTAACCTTACAGATAGCGCCTTCGGGGCAGCCCTGTACCGATTCTTTAACGGAAAATGGCTATTTGACGTAGTGTACAACAAATACATTATCAACGGTGGGCTACAATTAGGTTTCGTAATCTCTAAAGTTATTGACCGAGGAGTAATCGAATTATTTGGTCCTTACGGGTTCAGTACTGTGTTTACAAACTCAGGACGATCAATCTCACAATACGACACAGGAGTAATTACAAGTTACGCTCTTTACATTATTCTAGGACTAATTTCAGTTATTTTCCTACTATTCGCACCTATTATGTTCTCTGTTCTAGTTCCTTCAACAGCAGATCTAGGTACAGGAAGTATGGGATTAATTCTACTATTCTTAAGCACACTTGTACTACTACCAGTAGTTTCTACATCACAAAAATAAACCCCCCCCTTATCACAATATAGTGTAATAAAGGTCTGTATGTGACTAAATAAAGTAAAAGAAGAGGTGGCAGCAAAAAATTTATCAGTTTATCATTATAAGTTAAAAGAAAGACATGCATCCACCAGTAAACCCAATGGTAGGGGTTAGTTGTGGCATGTCTTTGACCTTATTAATTAAGAGAGGTTATTAATTTTCTACCCATCCCCCATTATCCTTACCTAGACATAGGTAAGGCCTAATGACCCCTTCCCTATTTGCAACTGTACTTATTCATTTTTGAGTCAAGGGAAGGGAGTTGTCGTCTAATAGACTGTTAACTGCTACAACAACTATAAATTAGCTAAAAGAGAGCAAACTTACTTTTACCCTTAAAACCTTTTTCTTGCTACTATTTTAATTTACTTATATTTTTCACACTATTTTTCTAAAAGAGAGAAGTGAAAGAGGCAAAGCGAGATAAAAAGAGAAAGGAACCTAAGATAAGGGGTGGGTTATCGATGTCTATATAACGTGTACCATTTCATTTAAACTATATGTTTGTATTGCACTCACGGAAGAGAAGAGATTCGAACTCTTAAGGGTATTACCCGCTCAGTTAGCAACCGAGACCGCCTCTCCTTAGCATGTGCTCTTCCTTTTAACAATTTTGCCTTATATACAAAAACGACGTTTATGGCATAAGTTGGACTATGTATACGAGGACAGATGGACTCGAACCATCGACAAAGTGATTAAAAGTCACCTACTCTACCAACTGAGTTATGTCCTCACTTACAACAACCCCATGCCTATATTATAATATTAGTAGGGCTGAGCTGTTTTTTCACTTACGCTCCTTTTTTCTCACTTTTTTAACCTAAAAAAAGGCTGAAATGAAAGTAGGAGCTAAAAATTAGAAAGGCGGTAAAGCAGATGGGTAAACATTAGTTTATTGCTTTTACTGTATAAGTAAGAGTGGAAAAGGGCAAAACTACTGGGTTAGATGGATTCGAACCACCATACTACACCACCAAAAAGTGCCGAGTTGCCAATTACTCTATAACCCATATAAAACTTAGTTTAAAATTTTTATTAATGTGCCTAAGCACTTCCCCACTTTAATGTTTCCTCACTTTTCACTTAAAAAAGAAGGAGCGAGAGAAAAAGGGTGGGGCGTGATAATTTGTTACTCTTTTACTTTCCTGCTCTTACACTGCAATATAAACAAAACACATGAGATTCACTACAGCTTCCGCCCCAACTTTACTTTTTTCGTAGAAAGGGGTGGGGCAAGAGTTATTGGTCACTTTTATATTATTTGATGTTGGGGGGGGGGGTTTATAATTAAGGAGTAATATCGAAAGCGATAAGAATACTTGGTACTAGTAGAACTAGAGCGATTGCTACAGGTAGTAGACCAGTCCAACAGAACAGCATAAGTCCATCGTACCGCATACGTGGTAGTGTGGCACGGAACCATACGAATAGGAATGCGAACATACATGTTTTTAGACCTAGTACAATACTTTGTAGGTTAACAAATGTATCGTTGATGAATAGTTCTGGCATGTTGTAACCACCGAAGAATAGAATAGCGGTTAATGTTGACATTAATACAATTGAACAGTATTCCCCTAGGAAGAAGAATACGAAAATCATACCACTGTGTTCTGTAAAGAATCCTGCAACTAATTCTGATTCGGCTTCAGGAAGATCGAATGGTGTACGGTTAGTTTCCGCAAGTGCTGAGATGAAGAAAATGATGAAAATAGGTAGAAGTGGAACAATGTACCAAACTGCTTGTTGTGCTTCAATGATGTTAATAATGTTGAATGAACCTGTAAGGATAATAACAATAAGAATTGCTGAAGACAGTACTAGTTCGTAACTAATCATTTGGGCAGTTGATCGTAGAGATCCTAGGAACGCGTATTTAGAGTTAGCACTCCATCCAGCGAAAAGAACTCCGTAAACACCAACAGATGAGATAGCTAATGTGTAAAGAATACCAAGTGAGAAGTCTGAGATTGTAAGACCAGCCCCAAATGGAATAACACCCCATCCTAGTAGACTGAAGATAAGTGTAATAACTGGCGCTAGGAAGAATAGACTTCGAGTTGAGTGAGCGGGTACTACAGTTTCTTTAACTACTAGTTTAAGAGCATCAGCGAATGGCTGTAATACTCCGTAGTAACCTACTTTGTTAGGACCAACTCGACGTTGCATTGCGGCAAGTGTTTTACGTTCGATGATTGTCATGAAAGCTACCGCTAGTAGAATAGGTACTAAAACGATAAGTACTTCAAGTAAGTTGTATAAAATTGTTAGCATGAGTAAGAATATTTGAGACTTAATCCACTTGTTCTGTTACTTTTTTAATGAAATAGGTAGACAGTTCAAATGGAAAGTAGTTGCTTGTGTACCACAAGCAGAATAGTGTTGACACCAAGCGTCCCTCAGCTTTTCACTAGATAAAATGGAAAAGCAGGAAAGAGAGAATTGGGCGTTAGGTGTCTATTAGTATTAATTATGATTGTGAGTCAAGCCAGCTTAGGTATTTTTCTAGGCTTACGGCTTCAACACAGATAGGCATAAACCCGTGGTATACACCACAAAGTTCTGAACATTGTCCGTAGTATGTACCTTCTCGTTGAACTAGTACTGAAGTTTGGTTTAATCGACCTGGAGTACAGTCAATTTTTAGTCCTAGTGATGGAACAGCGAAGTCGTGAAGTACGTCAGCACCTGTAACTACAAATCGGATGTGTGTGTCAACTGGAACAACAACTCGGTTATCTACGTCAAGTAGTCGAAGTTGTCCGTCTTCTAGGTCTGATTCTGGAACCATGTAGCTGTCGAACTCGATTGAATCCCCGTCATCGTTAACGAAGTCACTGTATTGGTAAGTCCAGTACCATTGGTGACCTACCACTTTAATTGTTAGAGCAGGTGAGAATACTTCATCCATTAAGTAAAGAAGTTTGAATGAAGGGAAAGCGATAGCAATAAGAATAAGAGCAGGAGTAATTGTCCAGATTAGTTCAATTAATGTACCGTGGTTGGCGTATTTGTACACGATAGATGCGTTTTTTGAGCTGAAGTTTACCATGATTGACCCCATCATCCATACTACACCAATAAGAATAACTACTAGGTAGAAGAAGATAGAGCTGTGCAGTTCTGTAATACCTTCAAATGCAGGTGAAGCACCATCTTGGAATCCAATTTGCCAAGGTTCTGGTGCATCATTTAGCACTGGGCTAAGTAATGAAAATAAGTTTAACATTTTTATTTATAATTCACATGTTTTAACCTTAACTGTCTATGTAATTATTTCGCCATTACAGCAGAGTATAACACATTAACCATAAAGCAAAAAGACCTTGTTGTTTAATATTATCTGTTCTTACACATCCTTCAAATTACCGAAAACATGAGTAAAAATGGGGATAATATTAATGTTAGTGATTAAGGAATAAAGGAATCGAACCTCTGTAAATGCTGTGTAAAAGCACTGCTCTACCATTGAGCTAATTCCCCTTCCGCCTTATATTACCCATAGAGATAAATAAGGTATTTAACACTCTACTGGAATCGAACCAATATCTACTGTTTCGAAGACAGCTGCCCTAACCATTGTGCTAAGAGTGCGGTAACTAGGCCCCTCACTTTTCTCTTTTTTTTAAGCAAGTGTACCAGCCTTTAACTATATTCAAATGGCTCAAGTAAGAAAATTTTGTTCTTCTTTTATTAGAACTTGTACAAAGATACATAGAGACTCGAACTCTACACTTCAGATTTGCAATCCAAATTCAACAGCCCGTTGTGTATCCGCTCGTATTGCCTAAGTGCAATAGTCGTAAAAGACTTAAACCGGAGTTTTTCTCTTCACTCTAATTTTCACTTTTTTACTCGAGCGTGAGAAAAGTGAAAGACAAAAGAGCAGGATCGTGGAAGAAATTAGTTAAAAAAGGGGGGTTTAAATTATTCGTTGTTTTGAGGCGCTCGAATAGCTGATCGTTGGTCGGTAAAGTACAGTGCTCCTTTTCCCCATTCGAACATAAATCCGAGTGTAAGTACAAGGAAAAATGCAACGGCAATTACAAATCCGTAGCTACCAACTTGGTATAGAGATGTAGCTAGAGGGTAAAGAAGTAGAATCTCTAGATCGAATAGAAGGAAGAGGATACCTACAAGGTAGTATTGAATTGAGAATGGCGCACGTGTTTGTCCATATACAGGGCTAAATCCACATTCGTATGCACTAACTTTTTCTGTGTCAGGTTTGTGTACCGCTAGCAGAACGTTAAGCATAAGTAGAATACCAGTTAGAATAGGAACAAAGATAAACATAAGTGTCAGTGAAGTCATTATACGTTGAATAGTGAGAGAGCCAGAAGATGTGTGCTATTTAAGATGAATGATGGTTTGAACACGAATAGTGCAATTGCCAGAGTTAATGTTGCAATAGCAAAGCTATGCACGTTTGTTAATGAAGCAGTAGTTGTTACTGCTGTTTCTTGATCTTGGTCTGCTGGAGCTGCATCAAAGTGAATTACTCGTACAATTCGTAGGTAGTATGCTGCACTAATAACACTTACAATAATTGCTACAATTGACATGAAGTAGTAACCACTGTGAGTAGCTGAGTAAAGAACCATTTGTTTTGCGAAGAATCCCATTAGAGGTGGAATTCCGGCCATACTAAATAGACATGTAGCTAATGCTAGTCCTAATAATGGGTTTGATCGGAATTGACCTTTAAGTGAGCTAATGAATTCAATATCTGTACCTGCTGTAGCTTTAGCTGAGTGAGCATTTTTGATAATGTATCCAAATGCTAGAAGAATTAAGAAGGCATTAAGGTTAGTAATTGAGTATTGTACTAAGTAGAATAGGAATGATTCGATTGATTCTTCACTGTTAATAGCTAGTGCTAGAAGTAAGAAACCTACGTGTGAAATAGTACTGTAAGCAAATAGTCGTTTGATTCGGAATTGTGCAAGTCCTACAACTGTACCAATAATTAGTGAAAGTAATGATGATACTAGTAGAAGATTTTTCATTACACTAAATCCTGTTCCATCTGCCAGGAATGCAAAAGGTAGTGATAATGTTACTCCAGATAGTCCTGTTTGAAGGATAAGTAGGAAGACGAAGATAGAGATTTTAGGCATAATAGTTAGCCAAGTTGTTACAATTGTTGGTGTTCCGTCGTAAACGTCAGGGGCCCAGTTGTGGAAAGGTGCTGCAGCAACTTTGAATAGGAAACCTACAACTGTGATAGTTAATCCAATTGTAACTGGTCCAGTAATACTATCATCTGTTGTTACTGATAGTAGACTGAAGATTCCTTCGAAGTTTGTTAGACCTGTGTAAGCGTAAACAAGAGCTGATCCAAGTAGGATAAGAGCTGATGATAGTCCACCTAGTAGGAAGTATTTAAGTCCAGCTGATGTTGCTGATTCTGAGTCTCGGTAAAGAGCAGCAAGAATATATACAGCGAATGATTGAAGTTCGATAGCTAGGTACATTGATACAAGATCTGCGCTAGACACAAGGAAAGTAGCTCCACATGTAGTGAAAAGAACAATAAGTGAGTACTCAGGAATTGTTGGTACACTAGTTGATTGAGCAGTTGTACTTGTTAGTCCTAGTTTAGCAGGAGCCCATGGAAGAATAACAAAGGCAGCAATTGTGTAGATAAAACAGTCAATTACTTGAGTAATTGCTGTTACTTGGAATAGACCACTATAAATACCTACACCTGATCCAATAGCTTGGATGTAGCTAGCATTAAATGATAATGCTGCGGCATAGAGTAGAATAATAGAGGTTACCCGAATTAGTAGAAGTGGTGAAATTTTTACGGTTGGTAGCGCTACGGCCATCATTAGAGAGAAGATTCCTAATACAAGCATTACCCTGCATTCTATAAACTACAGAACAATGATTTAAAGATTATACGAATAAAGAGAATCGAACTCTTAAGCAACTACTGCACTTCTTCTTAAGAGAAGCCCGTTTACCTATTCCGGCATATTCGCTTTGCCTACTTTCACATTAACGTGCTAATTAATGGAGGCAAAGTCATCGCTTTGCGCTAGTCTCTTTTACCTCGTTTTATTTATCTTTAGCACCACGGTCATTTAAATTCACGCTCATTTTTCTTTTATCACGTCCGTGATAAAAAGTAGGAGATAAAACAATAAGTTATTTCTTTTAACTTTACTAGCTCAAAAATTAGAAGGAAAGTTAGGGGGGGATTTAATGGTTAATATTAGTGAAGTTCGATTGCATCTTTTAGGTAGCTACATACTAGAATTGAGAATACGTAGGCTTGGATGATTGAAACTGCTAGTTCTAGACCAATTAGTGCAACGAAAATTGCGAACGGGATAAGCGTTACGAAGAATACTACAACGCTTGTTGTGAATAGTTGGTACAGGAATGTACTTAGGATTTTTAGAAGCGTGTGACCTGCAACCATGTTAGCGAATAGACGTACACCCAGTGAAACAGCACGTGCCAGGTATGAGATTAGTTCAATAAGTACTAATAGAGGTACTAGCGCTAGAGGTGTTCCTGATGGTACGAAGAATGCAAAGAAGTGGATTCCGTGTTTTTGTAGACCTAGGATAGTTACTCCAAGGAAAATCATTACAGATAGTCCAATACTTACCATGATTGAAGTAGTGATAGTGAAACCGTATGGAATGTTACCGTTAAGGTTTGCAATAATGATGAAGAAGAATAGTGAGTATACAAATGGCAGGTAAATTTCGTTAGCTGATCCAATGTTGTCTCGTACCATTCCGTGGATTGATGCGTAAGCGCTTTCTAGTGCGATACTCCATTTGCTTGGGATAAGTTTGTGGTTGTTGTTTGCGATAACGTGTAGTCCTAGTACTAGGAATACTACGATCATTGAGTAAAGACCTAGGTTAGTTAGTGATAGGTTGAATTGACCTAGGATAGGGGCGTTAAGCCCAATGAAGCTTGTAACTTCGAATTGTTCTAGTGGTGAACATACGATAAATGCGTTTGTCATATTTATTTAATTGGTTTCCTGTAATCTAGGTTGAACTAGTATTGGTTTTGGCCAGGGAAAAATAGTACTCGTCTTAGCCTACTACTTATTCACTAGTCACGCTCCTTTATTACTTTTATTAAATTAGTAAAAATGGGCGGGGATAAGTGAATAGACCGTATTTGTTAAATAGAGTAGGATGTTAATCAATGTTATTGATTTATTACAGTTTTGTAATGTAAACTCGTGTCACGAATAGGTGTACGAAGTAAGGAAGTACGTAAACTGACATTACGTATGTAATTGTGAATAGTGCAACCATTGCAAACACGTATTGGTTAACAAAGTAGAATGGTAGTAGTTGTGGCATGTCTACGTTATGTGATATTGGCCCTTTTCATCCTTTTTCCTGCTCTCTTCATACTTTTTTTCTAAGAAAAAGGAGCGAGAGGAAAATAGAGATCATTGACTGGAGTAGGTAACTCTAAGAGCAGTTTCGGTCGAAGTGAATCAACTAAACATAAAGGTTAATAGCATTAATCTTTATATCTATGCACGTCATCCACTAATAAGTGTATGGAAAGCGGAAACAAATGAAAGTGTAAAGTGGGGGGGGATTAATTAGTTATCAAATAACTAGTGAAGGGCTAAAAAGAAGCTTTTATTGCCTTATGATTGTGTTGGAAGCATTTCGAATGCGTGGTAAGGTGTTGGAGATGTCACTGCCCATTCTAGTGAAGTTGCTACTTGTGATCCGTTCACGAACTCTTGTGAGCTAGTGAAGAATTGAGGTGCACCCCATGGGTTAGCGCTGGCTACAGGTTGGTTTACCATCATATCCCAAATCATAACCATGAATACTACAGTCGCAACTACTGAAACAATTGATCCCATACTTGAGATGTAGTTCCATCCTTCGAATGCGTCTGGGTAGTCAGGGATCCGTCGTGGCATACCGGCCATTCCCAGGAAGTGTTGAGGGAAGAAGGTAAGGTTAACTCCAATGAATAAAGTCCAGAAGTGAATTTGTCCTAGTGTTTCTGAGTACATTTTTCCGAAGATTTTTGGTGCCCAGTAGTAGAATCCTGCGAAGATTGAGAACACGGCTCCCATAGACAGAACGTAGTGGAAGTGTGCAACTACGTAGTATGTGTCGTGCATTGCAACATCCATTGAAGCGTTAGCAAGTACAACCCCTGTTAGTCCACCAATAGTGAATAGCAGAACGAAACCTAGTGAGAATAGCATAGGCGTTGTGTATCGGATTGTACCTCCGTAACATGTAGCTAGCCATGAGAAGATTTTAATTCCTGTAGGAACTGCAATGATCATTGAGGCTGCAGTGAAGTAAGCTCGTGTGTCAACATCAAGTCCTACGGCATACATGTGGTGTGACCATACGATGAATCCTAGAATTGCAATTGATGCGATAGCGTATACCATACCTAGGTATCCGAAGATAGGTTTGCTTGCAAATGTAGGAATAACTTGGTTAATAATACCGAACCCAGGGATAATCATTAAGTATACTTCAGGGTGTCCGAAGAACCAGAAGATATGTTGGTATAGTACTGGGTCACCACCTCCTGCTGCATCGAAGAATGATGTGTTGAAGTTACGGTCAGTTAGTAGCATTGTTAGACCACCTGCTAGTACAGGTACGGCTAGGATAATAATAACTGATTGGAATAGCATAGCCCATACGAATAGTGGCATTTTGTGTAGTGTCATTCCAGGAGCTCGCATGTTTAGAATAGTTGTAAGGATGTTCATTGATCCAAGCATTGAACTAATACCTGAAAGGTGAAGAGCGAAAATTGCTAGGTCAACTGATCCACCTGAGTGAGCTTGTACACCTGATAGAGGAGGGTAAACTGTCCATCCTGTACCTGCTCCTTGTTCTACGAAAGCACTAGCTAGTAGCAGAGTAATTGAAGGAATAAGTAACCAGAATGAAATGTTGTTTAGACGAGGGAAAGCCATGTCGGGAGCACCGATCATTACTGGTACCATGTAGTTACCGAATCCCCCCATAGCTGGCATAACTGCAAAGAATACCATTACAAGTCCGTGGGCTGTAAGGATAACATTGTACAGTTGGTGGTCACCCGCAAGGAATTGACTTCCAGGAGCTGATAGTTCTAGACGAATTAGAACAGAGAATGCTGTTCCAGCTAGTCCAGCGAAGATTGCATAGATAAGGTAAAGAGTACCAATATCTTTAGCATTTGTTGATAGTAACCAACGAGTCATTGTTTGTTATATATAAGTATTTTCTCATTGTCGGGGCCTAGTATTGATCTAGCTATTCGCTAGATCATAGGCTGAACATTTATAGTTTATAATAGTTAGCGTTTACTCACTATTAAATACGATAATGTTCGAATCTAGAACGTAACTCGTCTAACCCTATCTTAAACTTAGTACTTTTAGAGACTTGTGTTTAAGGTGCATCTTAAGTTAACTTAAATGCATAGGCAAACAAAGTTATCATCTACTTTTAATTAGTTAAATATGGACTTTTTTTAAGCTAAAAGAGTGCGCAAATGCGCCTGCGTAGATATCAAGGCTTTTATACTTACTCATTTGCGCCTACTGAAAAATTTTTTAGCGAGCATAAATAAGTGTAAAGAGGCTGAGAAATGCTCTTGTTCGCCTGCTTTGTATTTTACTTTTTCTCAGCGAAAAAGAAAACCCCTACCAACACATTTAAAAACTTTTGGTTTTTACAATTTTAGAAAATAGGATAAGGGGCAAAGCATGGTAATGCTAAATTATAATCGTTTAGTTCTTCGTTACTTAACTATCTTTAAACTGGTCATATAAGGCTAAAAAAATATAGAAAAGGTAAACGATGTTGTATTCTAATTATAAGGTTGCCGCCCTTGAATTAGAATTAAGGTAAATAATTAAAAATATCAAATGTTAACAGCACTATTACTAATTCCACTTGTTGGATCATTCGCTCTACTTCCTATTGCGGAAGGAACAGCAGCTAACAATTCACTAATGAAACGAATTGCTCTAGCAACAGCAATTGTTAACTTCTTTGTGTCAATTGCTCTATGGGGAGAATTTGACAGTAGCGCAAGTCAATACCAATTCGTGCAAGAGTTCAACAATCTGAGCTTCTGTCACCTACACATTGGTGTAGACGGTATTTCACTATACTTCGTTCTTCTGACAACTTTCTTAATGCCAATTACTCTACTAAGTAACTGGGACTCAATCAAAACAAGCATCAAACCATTCCTTATCTCATTCTTAGTATTAGAAACACTACTAATCGCGGTATTCGTGGTACTAGACCTAATGCTATTCTACATTTTCTTCGAAAGTGTACTAATTCCTCTATTCCTTATTGTTGGTATTTGGGGAGGTAGCGAAGCTCGAGTTCGTGCATCATTCTTACTATTCCTTTACACACTAGCAGGTTCACTATTCATGCTTCTAGCAATTATGGTAATTTACTACAACGTAGGATCAACTGACTTCACAATGATTTCACTATCAGACATTAGCCTAGATGGTCAAAAACTGCTATGGTTAGCATTATTCCTAAGTATGGCCGTTAAAACGCCTTTAATGCCGTTCCACATGTGGCTACCACGGGCTCATGCAGAAGCACCACTAGCAGGATCTATTATTCTAGCGGGGCTTATTCTTAAATTAGCTACATACGGTTACTTACGAATTCTAATTAACTTTATGCCTGACGCAACTGCATACTTCTCACCACTTGTTCAAACAATCGCTGTGGTGACTCTGATCTACTCATCACTTGCAACCGTACGACAAACCGACTTCAAAGCACTTGTAGCTTACTCATCAATTGGTCACATGGCCGTAGTTGTTCTTGGTCTATTCTCTAACACTATTATTGGTATTGAAGGAGCAATCGCTCTATCAATTGCTCACGGAGTTATCTCACCAGCAATGTTCATCCTTGTAGGGGGTGTACTATATGATCGATTCCACACTCGGGTTATTCGATACTACCGAGGAGTAACAGTTTACATGCCAGTATTCTCTGCTCTGTTCTTCGTTACAACAGCATTTAACATGGCCGTTCCACTATCACTGAACTGGATTGGTGAATTCATGTCACTAGCCGGTATCTTCCAAACATCCCCATTAATTGGTCTACTTGGAGCTTCATCAATTGTTCTTTCAGCATGTTACAGTATTTACCTATACAACCGAATTTCATTCGGTGCTTACTCACGGTACCTATCATACACAACAGATATTTCACGTCGAGAATTTATGCTAATGCTTCCTCTACTTGTCGTAGCACTTGTATTTGGTATTATTCCTAACGTAATTCTAGGAGATCTTCACGTAGCGGTTACACAACTGCTTTACGCCTAGATATTCTAAATCCCCCCCCCTCATCCTTCCAATTGTAATAAAAGAAGTAGTTATTACTATTTTTGTCTGGTGTAATGTGGCAGGCACATAGTATTAATATTGGTAACATAATACTACTTTGCGTAAACAGTAGGGGAAATAATATAGTGGTAGTATGGTGTGTTTGCATCACATTAGCCCCAGTTCGACCCTGGGTTTCTCCAAAATTAATTGCGCGACTAGCTAGATGCAATATCGTCTGATTACCCACAACCCCGATAGCTCAATTGGTCAGAGCGCGGAATTGAAGTTTCCGAGGAAGAAGTTCGAAACTTCTTTGGGGTGTTTATGAATGTGTTTATCAGCTTGGCTACAATTGCTCCTGGCCAGGCTCATTGAATGATCGAGTAGATATCCTAATTGGTAAGGAGCCTGGCTGTAATCCAGTTGTCTATGACGTTGGGGGTTCGAGTCCCTCTCTGCTCAATAAAGGATTTTATAATGGTGAATATGCTCAAAAAGGGCAAATGTAAGAAATGACAAACGTACTCAAATATAATGGGTTCAAGGATTAATGGCAGAGTGGTCGATCGCGGTGAACTTGAAATTCATTTTACGGCAACGTAACAGAGGTTCGAATCCTCTTTAATCCGAGGGAATTAAGTCACATAGTTAGCCTAAACACAGTATTTAGAGTTATTATGTCAATAACCACTCACTATCTATTATGGCTACTAAAGCAGTCAGATGGGTCATCCCTATGCTCACTCATTTACTTGAAAAATGCAAGTAAGTAGATAGTGAAATATAGCTCTCACATTACTTATTGCCCCCTTCTCTTTTTGTCTTTAAAAAAAAAAAAAGAGAAAGTGGGGCCTAGTAAAGAGGCAGAACTATTAGTTTTACTAATAGTTAATCATAATTTTGCTATGACAAACATCGCACGAACACAATTCCAGAGCCACCCATTCCACATGGTAGAACCATCACCTTGGCCTCTACTAACTGCATTCGCTCTTCTAACATTAACAGTATCTGGAGTACTTTACTTCAACGGTATTCAAAACTCAGAAGTTCTAGTAACACTAGGATTCCTATCAACACTATTCGCAATGATCCTATGGTTCCGAGACGTAACAATCGAAGGAACATACCTTGGAGACCACACATTCGCTGTGCAAAAAGGTATCACAATGGGAGTTGCCTTATTCATTCTATCAGAAGCCTGCTTCTTCTTCAGTATTTTCTGGGCTTACTTCCACTCTGCTCTAGCACCTACTGTGGAAATTGGAGCGAGCTGGCCTCCGGCCGGGATCGAAGCGCTTAACCCGTTCGCAATTCCTCTACTTAACACAGTTCTTCTACTGTCATCGGGTGCTACTGTAACATACGGACACCACGCACTTATCGAAGGTAACCGTAAAGGAGCAATCCTTGGAACAGGTCTTACAATCCTATTAGCTGTTCTATTCACTGCACTTCAAGGTGTAGAATACGTAGAAGCTCCATTCACAATGGCTGACGGAGTTTACGGGTCTGTATTCTTCTTCTCTACCGGTTTCCACGGGATCCACGTTATCATTGGAACCCTATTCATTGCAGTAGGTTTCTTCCGATTACTTAACTACCACCTTACAGACCACCACCACCTAGGTTTCGAAGGGGCCATCCTGTACTGGCACTTTGTGGATGTAGTTTGGCTATTCCTGTATGTTTCTGTTTACTGGTGGGGATCATAATTATCCCTTACTCACTTTATCATAAAATCCCCTTTGCTCTCACTTTCCTGTTTTAATACTTAGCAGTAAAAGTGAGATAAAGAGTCAATAAAGGCAATTCTAGCTTAGTGGTAAAGCACTCCGTTGTGGTCGGAGACACTTCAGTTCGATTCTGTGGTTTTGCCCTGCATTATAAGGTTATACCAGGTTATTTATAGCTGGGCTTATTAGATTTATTAAGTTAGGAAGGTCCGAGAGCAAATTAACTTTCTACACTGCCTTGAGGGCTAAGTGTAATTGGCATTATGCCAAGGTAATGTAAAGAAATATATAAAGCCAGAACTCTAAGTTCAGGGTTTTGCGAACTATTACTACCGTTAGTCGATCACCTCTTCACTCCTCCCATTACTTCTTTTTTTGAAAAAAAAGAAGGGAGGAGTAGAGGATTATAGATATTAATCAGCATTAATACAAAATTTGGCTTACAAATAACTGGTATACCTTTAACCTGAGATGTATGATTTATAATCATGTTAAAAGAATACAAGCAAGCATGTAGTTTTGTTCTTTCCCACATTTCATTTCTCTTTTTCCCATTTTCTAGAAAAATGGGGGGGCAGCAAAGAGAAATAAAAGAAGTAGTAGGCCGGCGCTAAGAGTAGGATAAGAAGTTATACCTAATGCCGAAATAGTTTAGGAGGTTAAAACATGTCACTCATAACGACATAAGAAAGGTTCGATCCCTTTTTTCGGCTATCTACTTTTACACATATTTTTCTCGCTCCACTATTATCTTTTTTCTCATGGAAAAAGTGAGGAGCGTGAAACGAAAGGTACTGTAGAAACGGAAATGAGTATTATTTTCTTTTGCCTTTTTGTTCCTTAACTTTTTAATAAGAGGGAGTAAAGAGGTCCTAACTAGTAACTAGTTAGAAGAAACAAACAATAAACAAACATGAACAACGTAAACTTAAAAGCATTAGACGCACGCCACACTATGTCTGCCATTAGCACAGCTAACCCTTTAACTAGCGTGGGTGTTCTAAGCAACAATAAGCGCCCCTTCGGGGCGAGTCAAGCTAACAAACTAATCGAAAATTACTTCTCACAAGTACAAGCTCTAGCAAGTAAACCAACCTTCAGTATGCAAGAAAACAAAATGGTGATCAACGTATTCTACTTTATTGCTGCTAAAGAACAAGCGCTTCATAACAGTACTGTAAACAGTCTAGGAGAAATTCTAAGCAAACTGTACAAACGTCCAGTTGAACTACGACTAGTTCGTCTACACTATCCTTACCTGAATAGCTTTATTCTTGCTCAATATATTGCCATGAACACACGTAAATACAATTTCAAAGCCATCATGAATTCTCTATTTTCAGCAGTACGAGAAAGTGTAGTGGCTACAGGATCATCTGCATCATTACCATCACAAATTGTCGGTCTTAAAGTTAAAATCTCCGGTCGACTTGCTACTCAACGATCAGTTCCACGGCAAACTACTCAAACTGCACAAATGGGTACTTTCTCAAGCTCAGTTGTAGAGAACAAAGCTAACATGGCATCAGATTCACAAGAGCCTGTGCAAGGAATTGTAGAACACGCAGCTTTCACAAGTAAAAACAAAAAAGGTGCTTTCACCGTTAAAGTATGGATTAGTCAAAAAGCTTACTCTGGTCCCCAAATTTAATCCCCTCTACACGATTATTAGGCTGAGGTATCAGAGTATAAAAGAAAGCAAATGTTACTCACGTTAATTTAATATAAAAGTATCACAATCGCCTAGTTTAATCACTGGCGTTATATGGAAATTTAGATGTAAGTAATCAAAGTGATTGTTAAGGATGTCTAGCAAACACGTATTGAAAGGAGGTGGAAACACCAAAAGCTATTGGTTCTTTAGTTTCTGTACTATTGAATAGGAAATAACAACAATAGCACTCCTATGGGTAAACCTAATATATCATACGCAGTGAACTGAAACATCTAAGTAACTGTAGGAAAGGAAATCAACCGAGACTCCAGAAGTAGTGGCGAGCGAAACTGGACTAGCCTATCGATTAATTGTTAATAGAATACTTTGGAAAAAGTAGTCCATAGAAGGTGACAGTCCTGTATATTAACAATAGTTCGTTTAGTAAGTAGAGTGGAGGAAATTCCGCTCGAATAAGCCTGTAAAGGCAATAGGGAAACCATTCTCTAAGGCTAAGTATGCGTGTTTAGCGATAGTGAAAAGTACCGTGAGGGAAAGATGAAAAGTAAGTCTATGACTGGTGAAATAGAACCTGAATTAGCAATCATATAAGCAGTTAGAGCTTGCGAAGAAAAAATCGCTGGTAATAACGTACCTTTTGTATAATGGGTCAGCAAGTTAGTAGTAGTAGCAAGGTTAAACCCCTAGCGAAAGCGACTGATTAGACATTGTCTAATGCGGGAATTAGTTACTACTATTAGACCCGAAACCCTGTGATCTTTACACCTCCAGGCTTATAATGGGCCGAACGGGTTAACGTTGCATTGTTATCCGATGAGGGGTGTAATGTAGGTGAAAGGCCAATCTGACAGGGAGATAGCTGGTACTCCTCGAAACATATTTAAGTATGACTCCAAAAGTTTATAACATAGCAGGTACAGCACTGATTACCATACGACTTAAGTCGTTCAATTGGGGGGTTGCAAAACTCTATCATTGGTAGTTAACCTCGGAATTACTATGTTCTAGTCATTGGATTTCAGACTGCTCATGATAAGGTGGGTAGTCGAGACGGAAACAGCCGTGAGCATATGTTAAGGTCCCAAAATAATTGTTAAGTGAAATTAAGGAAGTGAGCGTTCTAATACAACTATGCAGTGTGCTTGGTAGTGGCAATCTGTTAATGAAAGTGTAACAACTCAGTAGTCTAACGAATGCTTGCGCCGAAAATTAACGGGTCTAGACAATTTACCGAAACTATGCCAACACATAATTCACTTGATGTAGTTATGTGATTGAGTAGAGGAGCAAGGAGCTCGGATGAAGAATAGTGTTTCATTATTTGGACTAAACTCCTGAGAGAATGCTGACATGAGTAACGTAGAAAGAAGTTATAATACTTCTCACCGAATACGAGAGGGTTCTATGGAAATGTTAAACAGCCATAGGTTAAAACGGCCTCTAAGGACTGTGACTAATGTTGCAGTCTGATGAGTTAGGCAAAGAATTAACCAGTCTGACGATAATAGTCGGAATACACTGGTTCAGGAAATAAATTTGCTCGTTACCGTACCCTAAACCGACACAGGTTCGTAGGTAGAGAATACTAAGGTGTAGAGTGACAACTGCGCAAGGAACTCGGCAAACTGCGTCCGTACATTCGATAATAAGGACGACCTTTAATTAGTTTTAAAGGTGACACAGAATCGGGAGCCACAACTGTTTACCTAAAACACAGGCATCTGCTATATGACAATATTGTATAGGTGCTGAATCTTGCCCAATGCCATGAGTATAAGTGTTGTTATACACATAACGACACGAACCTCTGGTGAATGGCGGTCTTAACTATAAGGATCCTAAGGTAGCGAAATTCCTTGGCCATTAAATGTGGTCCTGCATGAATAGAGTAATGATGGCTCTGCTGTCTCGCGCAGTTACTCAGTGAAATTGAATTAGCCGTGAAGATGCGGTTTGTATCTAGGCAGACGGGAAGACCCTATGCAGCTTTACTATAGCTTGTTACTGTGTCTGTTTTAATCAGGTGTAGAGTAAAAGGGAGTTCGATAGAACGCACATGAAACACCTTTACTGATTTAAAGTGGACACTTATCCTGTTATTACAGGAAAAAGTGACTGGTGGGTAGTTTAACTGGGACGGTTTCCTTTAATATAGTATCAAAGGACTTCAAAGGTATGTTTACATTAGATGGAAACTAATTGGCTATGTAGAGCTAAAGAAAGTGTAAAGGCATAAACATGCTTGACTGTTAGACTTATAAGTCGCGCAGGTACGCAAGTAGGACTTAGTGATCCGGTGGTTCCAAATGGATGGGCCATCGCTCAAGAAATAAAAGTTACGCTAGGGATAACAGGCTGATACCGCACGAGAGTTCATATTGTCTGCGGTGTTTGGCACCTCGATAAAAGATGTCGAGTATAAAAGGGTAAGTTTTGCTAGAAAACTTGTATGCAAGTAACTAGCCACACGAAGTGATTAACACTTTTTGTTCAACGACTAGCGATAAACCGCCTTGATTCACCTTGACTAGCTTAGGCTAGTTAATGATATAGTCTAAACTAATTGGTGACAATTAGGAATTGGCAAAGCCAATGTAAATATAATGGTCGACTCATCCTATCCTCCAGGTGCATAAGCTTGGAAGGGTTCTGCTGTTCGCAGATTAAAAGGGTACGCGAGTTGGGTTCAATACGATGAGAGTCAGTATGGTTCCTATCTTCTAGATAGAAGAATTATTAAATTTGGACGGATCTTTAGTACGAAAGGACTTAGATCTGCGTTCCTCTAGTGTACCAATTGTTGAGTTTATGCTTGGCATCGTTGGGTAGCCACGAACGTTAAGGAGAAGAGCTGAAGGCATATAAGCTACGAAACCTACCAAAGGAAATAATATAAGGCAAGAGGTAGACCACCTCTGTTCAATTTGAACAATAGGTCACGTGTGTTCGATCGCAAGATCATTAGCTTAGTGATACTAATTTGCCATTTTACTTACATCTACCATATACCACCGCCACCTCCCTTTTCCATTTTTTAGTGAAAAGTTAATGGGGGTAATACTTGAGTAATGTTTCATATACCACATATGCTTAGCGCTTTGAGGTACACCATATAAAAGAGATCTAATTAAGTTGCAAATATTCAGCCGTTCCTCATACAACAGTTGGGCAGCTTGCTAGTTGAGGTAGCAAGTCAAGTTGGTTAAATCCTTTGTCTCCTTGTCAATATCTTACTTAGGGCCCTGAGTAAGATAGCGATAGAAAGTTATCATGTTTCATTCATTAAATCATTGATTGATGTTTGAGGCATGACCATGAATAGAGGACGCACAAAAGATGAAAATCATTGTAGTGGAGTTTAGCACTGGGGTTTAGACCCCTGATCTCTTCCTCGACGACCTAGCCAATCGTCTAACGTGCACCGGGGGGGGTTGGGATTTGGTAAGGCTATAATTGTCGTTTTCGATAATTTAAATAAATCCCCCCTTTCTGTTTAGGCATTATAAACCTGGAAAGCAGCCATGCACAATAAAAGTAAGTAAAAGAGTAATATTTATTTTCTGACCGTGTGTAGAACGGTGTGACATTGACCTAAATAATTTAGTATATTATTTTACATACTCAGGTGGAAGCCTAATGGCAAGGCACTTACTTTGGGTGTAAGACTATGCAGGTTCGACTCCTGTCCATCTGAAATTCCTCTTATTTAACTAATTTACCTTCACTCATTTTACAAGATGAAGTAGTAAGTTAACGGTAACAAATTCATATTTTGCACACTAAAAACGCCCTTCCACTTTGAAAAGGAAAAGGAGGAAGGAGAGTTTTTCTTATGTTGCCATAGCTCAACGGTAGAGCAACTCACTGTTAATGAGAAGAAGGAGGTTCGATTCCTCCTGGCGACTTTCCTATTTACACAGTCAACTGTGTAAAAGGTACTTATGGTTATGCCAACATGAGGCAGATATACTTTATTTTTGTTTTTCACGCTCCTAATTTTTCAAAAATAAAGGAGCGAGAAAAAGGAAACAAGGATTAGAATACTCGCCCTTGTGTATGTTGACTTATATTGCTCGCCTATTTTTAGCTGGGCAAACATTGTATATTGTTAAACAGTACTTCAGTGTAGTCGTTTTCATAAATAGTTATGAACAACTTTCTATTAGACTTTGTTGCTTTTGGTGCAGTTCTCTCAGGAGTTCTAGTTATTACATCGACAAACCCTGTTATTTCAGTTCTATTTCTAATCTCTGTATTCATTAACGCAGCTGGTTACCTATTACTATTAGGTGTTGGTTTCATCGGTATTTCATACCTTATTGTTTACATTGGAGCAATTGCCATTCTATTCCTGTTCGTAGTTATGATGTTAAACATCCGTCTGGTTGAAATTGTAAGCGTAGGAACGGAATACACAAAAAACCTTCCACTTGGACTAATTGTTGGGTCTCTATTCTTCTTCGAAATTCTGTCAATTGTACCTGCTTCAACAGCTTCAAGCTTAACTAATGTGCCACTAGAAGTATTCAACTACATCAACGGTCTTCTATTCTCAGGTCTACAACAACTTGATAGTAACAGTGTACATGTAGCATTTACAGGACCAACAGCTGATAACAGCTTCACTAACTTCCTACAAATCGAAACAATCGGTCAAGGACTTTACACTTACGGATCAATCTGGTTACTATTAGCTAGTGTAATTCTACTACTTGCTATGGTAGGTCCAATTACTCTGTGTCTGCGGTCAACTCGAGAAAACTAATTAAACCCCCCTCTCTCGCTAGATATCATATAAAAGTGAGCAAGTGATTGGCTAGTGAGTTTGTGATAAAAGAGTAACAATTGTTTTATTTGCTTTCACACGTTATTTTATATAACTCGCTCCTAATTTAAAAAATAAAGGAGCATGAGAAGAAGGAGCGTGAAAAAGTTAAATAGGAGAGGCCATTACTTGCTATATCTAAAGCTCATAATATAACGGTTAGTATACACTCTTGATAAGGGTGTCGTAGAAGTTCGATTCTTCTTGAGCTTAACTTACCTGGCAATAGGCCAGCTATTAATAATGTGTGACCCTCCACTATATAGTCACAAACCATTCCCTTTCATGACGATTCCTAATTTTTTATTAATAAAAATAAAGGAGCGAGTGAAAATACAAGGCCCCTACTCTTTTCATACTTTTTGAGGTGATAAAAGTGGGGCAGTGGGAGCAGAGTTAAATAGTGATAGTGGTGTTGTTTTCTCTTTTTTTCTACGCGCTTCCTAATTTATTTTTTTTAATAAAAAAATAAAGGAGCGAGTGAAAAAAATGGCGCGTGAATACCTATTCTCCGCCCTTGTCCACAGATAAACCATTCAATCGTTTAAGACGATTTCGCAGTAGTCATTGCTACTCTGACATTTCTACATTATTAAGCTTTAAGCATATTAATGTGGTTAGTATAATCAAAAATATGCGACTATTAAAACGAAACACTCTTCTAGGTCTTGTTAACAGTTACGTTGTTGATTCACCACAACCAGCTAACCTAAGTTACGCATGGAACGGTGGGTCACTTCTAGCAACATGTCTAGGAATCCAAATTGTTACAGGAGTTATCCTGGCAATGCACTACACACCTAACGTTGACTTAGCCTTCGTTAGCGTAGAACACATCATGCGGGATGTTAACTACGGATGGATGATTCGATACATTCACGCAAATGTAGCCTCATTCTTCTTCATCTTCGTATACCTACACATTGGTCGAGGTCTATACTACGGATCATACAAATCTCCGCGATCAATCACATGGTCAATCGGAGTTATTATCCTAGTTCTTATGATGGCTATTGCCTTCCTTGGATATGTACTGCCATACGGGCAAATGAGTCTATGGGGAGCTACAGTAATTACAAACATGCTGTCAGCCATTCCATGGATTGGTCAAGATTTTGTACAGTTCGTCTGGGGTGGATTCAGTGTAAACAACGCTACACTTAACCGATTCTTCTCACTGCACTTTGTTCTTCCTTTCCTACTAGCGGCTCTTGCGGTAGCACACATGATTACACTACACCAACACGGATCATCAAACCCTCTTGGAGTTTCATCAAACGCGGATAAAATCCCAATGCACCCATACTACCTATTCAAAGATCTAGTAACAATCTTCCTATTCTTCCTAGTTCTAGCACTATTCGTATTCTACATGCCAAACGCTCTAGGACACAGCGATAACTACATTCCAGCCAACCCAATGCAAACTCCACCATCAATTGTGCCAGAATGGTACCTACTGCCATACTACGCAATTCTTCGATCAATCCCTAACAAACTACTAGGGGTTGTAGGAATGCTAGCTTCACTTCTAATTCTATTAGCTATGCCTCTACTTGACACATCACGAGTTCGAGGAAGCCAATTCCGACCTCTAATGCGATTCGCATTCTGGGTATTCGTAACTGATTTCTTCCTACTAATGTACCTAGGGTCACAACACGCCGAAGAACCATACATTACAGTTGGTGCATTCGCTACAGTATTCTACTTCGCTTGGTTCGTGGTAATCGTTCCAGTGATTGGTATTGTTGAAAACACTCTAATGGACGTGGCAACTACACCAGTAGACGCAAAAGAAGGTGCAACACAACCAACAACATCACAAGCCTAGTTATCAAATAACTAATCAACCCCCCTCTTCCATTTGCGAGGTAGTGTAACGGTAACACAGTAGCCTCATGAGCTACTATACGAGGTTCGACTCCTTGCTTCGCTTATATAACTAATTCACAGTTAGCATCGTAAGCCTAAATGATCTCTGAGAATATGTCTAACAATTTAGGCGCGCACCCTAGGTCCTTTCGTATATAGGTAATACTTCTGCCCTTCACGCAGGCAAAAAGGGTTCGATTCCCTTAAGGACTGACTATTCATATAATGGAATAATATATTACAATCCGCCCCCATGGTATAGTGGCAAACACGTGACTCTTGTAAAGTCGAGTCGGGAGTTCGATTCTCTCTGGGGGTATAGCCATGTTTAGCCAAAAAAAAAAGGCTTTTAACTAAAAGGAATGGATAAACTTTACCACATAATTATGTGGTAAGGTTCCCTACCTTGTTCACAAATCCTCAATACCGCTAAAACCCTAAATTCGGGGTTTTTTGGTCTTTGATTACATACGTTTAATACGTAGGGTAAAGGGTGTAAATCAAAAAACAATTAACAATGTTAGCAGCAGCAAAATACATTGGAGCAGGACTAGCAGCAATCGGACTAACAGGTGCAGGTATCGGTATTGGATCAATCTTCTCATCACTTATCGCATCTACAGCCCGAAACCCAGCTGTACGGCCACAACTATTCTCATTCGCTATCCTAGGATTCGCCCTAGCAGAAGCAACTGGACTTGAACAATAATCCAGCATAAATCAAGCCTTTAGCAAGAATATCAACGTTAACACTTGATAATTTGCGACACTAGTAATAATTCTGGTGTTCAACGACTAAGGTAGAATATAACCTTAAAAACGCTTGACAGCTGTAAAATAAAACAGCTGGTGACATAGTCTAATCAATAGCGAAAGTTATTGACGTGTGAGTAAGCACACAACTAATGAATGGTATTCGCTCTTATGATTTCATTCCTAGTTCTATACTCATAGTTTAAAACTATTTGTCAAATCCCCCCACACTTTGGTTAATGAGGCAATGGTGGACATCTTTAATTAGGTATGTTTCCACAAGCTAACATACCAAAATAACATAACTGGCAAGCGTGATGGAACGGTAGACATGC
>NZ_JALNUG010000031.1:0-36070 GCF_026540675.1 Bacillus sp. GC_Bacil_1 | reverse complement strand
TCTGTTCTGTAATTTTTGTAGTGTACGTAACCCGTTGGAATTCTTCCGTAATTCCTGTGAATATTTGTCTAACGAATGTATATTTAGGTGAACCGTTTTCACCATAGAACTGAACACGACCTGCCGTTTTATCCGTTGTTATAATTTTCACATCGAAGCTAAATGTTACAGTTTCACCCGCTAATTCACTAAATATTTGATTTAAGTTATTCTTAAATACTCCATAAGCTGAATTTGAAGTTATTTGCGTCGTTTCCCAATATTTCGTATCTGATATTAAATTACGTACTCCTATTTCTTGCTCATTAAATTTCTTTTCTACACTTGTTAATTTTTCACTAATCTTTCCTGCTGCTTCTTTAATTTCAGTTGTTGTTTTCTTAAGTTCACTTGTTGTTTGTTGCACATCAGAAATAGTCTTCTTTGTGCCTTCCACAGTCGATTCAACCGTATTTAACTTATTACTAATTTCAGTATCTTTTTTTGTTAACGATTCAATAGAAGTTTTAAATCCATTAGAATCCTGTTCAAACTTAGTTACTTTCTTATCAATTTCACCTTGTTTATTTTCGATATTAGAAATTGTACGGTTGACACCTTGTAAACTTTCCTGCACTTCGTTGAATTGTCCTGTCGCTTGATTTTGTGCTTCTTGAACCTTCTTGTTTAATTCTGTTTTTGTTGATTCAATATCTTTCTCAACATCTTTAATACTTTGCTGTAATGGTCCTGTATCTGGAACGACAAGTTCCCATACTATACCTGTCCATATTTTCAAATTACCAGGCTTACCATTACTAATATCACGCCATAGTGTTTTATTTGGTTTAAGACCTGTTGTTGGCGGATTAACACTTTCTATGATATCTACAAGGTTCTGTTCCATGTATTCTTGAGTTGATTCCGCTATATCCTTTGCCGCCTTACTTTCTTTCTGAGCTTGTTCAGCTGTACCTTTCGCTTCTTCTGTTAATTTTTCTAGTTGTTCTAATAGTTCTTTATTGGCTTTATTACCTAAAGAAGCAAGCACTCTATTGTATAATTTTCGCATTTCTTCATTCGGATCGGTAATTTCACGATAATCACCAAATACATATTTATCTTGTGAAGGGTCGGTAAATGATTCATCACCAGCAATTGCCCTTGCTTCAAGATACAATTTAGGTGTAAATCCAGTATCCTTAATTCGGATTGTGTCACCTTCATTAATTAACTCATGAGCTAGACCAAATACACGCCCAATAGCAGCTGCTTCTACATCATAAGTAACAGAAGTATTAACGCGTTTTGCTAACTCTGTTTTCATCAGAGTCATAAGACGTTTCGGTGTCATATTTTGTTCTTCTGTTTCTGGTGTGTAGAACCCGAACTTATGTTGACCGCGCTTGTTCCATCGTTGAAATGCATCATTGTCTACAATGTAAGGTAAACCATTGTTAATGCTTTCAACCGTGATAATCGTGTCACCTTCGCCTCGTACAAATCCAACTAAAGCCGTGCAAATATCTCTAGAATGCTCAATACGTCTAACACCGACTAAATCTTTTCCTAAAGTTACTTCCTTACCAGTGTCTCTACCGCGTTTTTTCACCATATCCACGTACCAACCGACGATTTGTGAACCAACTACTTCTACACGATATTGAATTTCTAAATCGAATAAAGAAGCAATCTTTTTTAAAAACGTAAGTGGATCAATAAATTCGTCGATTGTCATAGTGTGGAATGTAGAATATTCAGTTTTACCACGTTTCCATTTCATACCTTCAAGAGCTATATCTATAAATTCGTTTACTGTTTTACTTTCTATCCTTTGAGGTTTTATAATTCCTGACTTAGAAATTTGAACCCAAGCACCAGAAGCATGAACAGTGACCGATCTATCCTTTGAATCTTTTTCAACCTCATTGTTTATAACATAAGGAACAATACGGCCATCACGTACTTCTTTTAACACTAGATTTTGCTGCAAAAGTGTTGCTGCATGTTCTGTATTATCAAATACTTTAAACTCTAAAGTATCGATATTATTCTTAATTTCCCAATGACGTACATCATCCCAATAATCTTTTGGCTGGATATTTGCAACGATTTGTTCTGTTTTAAAATCCACGACATGAAGTATACCGCTAGGTGTTCTCATCTATACCTCTCCCTATATATCACCTTTGCTTTTCCGATGTTTGCTGGCATGATTTCTAGTTTATTTTGGCCCTGATTGATTTTAGGGTAATCACTAAATAAATCCTTTAGGTTAATTGCACTTGCGCCATTGATACTCACAAGACTTTTTTCCGTATCAATTCGAACTTTATCCCCTTTTTCAATAATGTAAGGAGGGTTATCACTTGTATTTTGGTTTACTTTCCAAACCTTGATATCATCAACTGTTATCGTTTGCGCTGGATCATTATTCCACCATTGCGTGATAGAAAGTTGTATTTGCGCGACTTTATTCATTAAAATCCCATCTGTATCTACCCAACGTGCTTTTGCTCCGGCATCATCTATCTCAGTTCCTTCGGCAAATTTTGTAATGAAAAATCCCCATTCATTCCCGATTCGATATACTTGTAATCTACCGTAAAAGTTATTCCAAGTGTTCAAATACTTACCGCGCGTATTAATCATGGTTTGTTCCGCTGGATGACCAGGATAAGCAAGTTTAGCGAACCCATGTGTTTCTTCTGCTTCCCAAAACACATCGTTCATTGATAAGCGAGCGACAGGCTTACTACTTTCGTCCAGTAACGCTATTTCAACTCGTCCCATTTGAACATAACTGGAACTAATAAATCTCACGTATGAAGACATAATGAAATCTTGTATTGGTCCACCAGGAATACTTTTTTTCATAATTGCGCCATGATGGCCCTTATAACTGTTATCCCCATAATCAGTTACATACACTTGATGTCCATTTGTTTTGAGTGCACCGCCACCTTTGGCGTCTTCAAATTCCGATACATTTGTCCAACCTATTATTGTAGACATTTCATCCCACATTACACGCTGCTTACGTTCTACCGGAAGTTGATTTGCTTGTAATGGATAACCAATTCGGAAGTATTCATTCCCCCTCCAAACATCTAAAAATGTAGAAGGATTTTCAACTTCAATTTCAATAATAGGCTCTGATTCTACAGTTCCTTTATTTTGAACGTTAGCAATTAATCCAGGATTATTTGTTTGAAATTCTACCGTTCGAGTAGGTCCTAGTTTATATGGCATAGGGCATACAAACGTAATAATTCCTTTACCTCTATTAACTAGCTCTTCTAAATCTATAGAACCATCAATAAGAGCCAAATAGGTTCGATCTAATTCATCATCAAAAATGAGTTCAGTAGGTTGTTCTGTAAATAACCACTCCGCTAAATCCTCTTTTATCTTTTGTAAATCAGCCATATTTTTCTTCGCTTTAATAGCAATAGGAACGTCAATACGACGCTCCTGTGTTTCTGTATTCATAAAAAAAGCACCTGGACGATGAGGTACTTTGACAAGGTTTCGTTTAACGGGAGCCCATGAAGGACGTTTTCTTCCCACTAGCATTTGAATATAATCTTTTTGAATATTATTAAATGTAAAGTTTAATTTACCCAAACGTATCACCGTCCTTAAAATTGCTCTAATTGTTTTCGCTTACGTTCTTGAAGCGCTGTGGTGTACTCGTACGTACCATTCGCTAACTCTTTACCATCAAGAACATTGGTCATGTTTACAGTAAGTTTTATTTCCTTTTCATCAAAAGATCTATTTGGATACATATTTCTATTAGTTGAAACATTTTGTCCACCATTAGGTTGATTATAATTTGCGAATCCATTTAAGGTATCATTAGGTATACTGTAATGCGACGTTTGGAATCCAAAATCAAAAACAGATGGCATATTCCCCATCTGTTTCTTAACCGTTCCAACTACATTTTTTGCTGCATCCACAACAAAACGTTTCCCTTTATCTATACCAACTCCAACACCTTCTGGAACAGCACTTCCTATAGGAATCATAACTTTCGAAGGACTGTTTATTTGTAACGCTGAAGAAAATGTTTTTCTAATATCCTGTGCCATGTTCCATGCTTTTGTAAATAGACCACCAGATGCACTATCTATACCTCGTCCAAGACCTTCAATAATACTTTTACCAATAGAATAAAGATTAATAGTATTAAAGAATTTTTCAACTGTATTCCATTTATCTTCAATATCATTCTTTATTTCCTTCATTTTATCGACGACAGCTTTTCTCTTTTCTTCAAATTTCCTTGAAACTGTATTTTTTATTTCTTCTACTTTATTGCTGGCTGCATTTTTCATCTCGTCATATTTATTGGAAACATCCGAACCCATTTCTTTCATTTTTCGAACAACATCATCTTTCATAACTTCAAACTTAGATTTTATTTGTCCAGTTTCCCAATCCACTTGATTTGCATGTTCCCCAGCTTGCGCTTTTGCTTCACTCACAATTTCCTTATGCTTATCTCTTGCCGTAGAAACTGTACTATCATATTGGCGTTTTGCTTCTGCAATAATCGCGTTGGCTTCATCGGCATTAATCGTTTTATTTTCATCTCGTTGCCGAATAGCCTCTGCAATTTTGTCATCACGCGTTTTCTTCGCATCTGCAATGACTTTATCCCTAGTTTCGGCACTATGCTGCACAACTTCTGCTGCTTGTCTTGCTGATATCTCACTAGCCTGTACACGCATATTTTCAAGAATTACTTTTTGCTCCATTTGATTTTTAGACATATGCTCTACAGCAACTCTGTCCATTTCATCTTGTAAAGCTTGCAAGGAGATACGTTCAGATGTTGTTAACTCTCTGTTTTCTCTAGCCGCTGTTTGTAGAATTTCTTTGATTTTATTTTCTTTTTCTTGAGTCTTTAATTTTTCTTGTTCGTAATGCTGATTAAGTTGTTCGATACGCTTATTTTCTTCTTCTGCTGTTAAAACGTATGAATCAGCGAAAAATTTTTTAAGGCCTTCAATCTCTTTTTGTTGTCTTGCATTTGTTTTTTCTATAATTGTATTAGCTAACTTATCATACTGTCCGATTAGCTTTTGTGATTGTTCTTCAGTTATCACTTCATGGTTCAATCTAATTTCAGTTAACTTTTGTCTAATGCCATCAGATAACTTGAAATACTCACCAAGGACTTTCTTTGTGGATGAGCTAACTTTACCTTCCGTATTCGTAGCAAAACGATCTACCGAAGCGATACTATCCTCTGTTGCTTTTTGATATGCTTTATATGCGACAACCCCAGTTCCAATGAGAGCGGCTGCAATTAAGCCGACTGGACCAAATAGTAAACCTATTGCACTTCCTAAGAATCCAACCGCAGCACTAGCAAGACCCGCAGCACCACCAACAATTCCCAATGATGTTGCTAATGCTCCAATCCCTGACATAACCATTCCAACCGCTGCTAGAACTACTCCAATAACTGTTGCAATAGCCGTTAAAGCAAGAACAACACCACCTGTAATTGCAATAGCCTTTTGTACTGGCCCTGGTAATGAGTTAAATCCATCCACAAGTTTCTGCAATCCAGCAACAAAAGCACTAACCACAGGAGCAAGCGCGTCACCAATTGTCTTTTTCATTGTAGAAAATGCTGAGTCTAATAATGTAATTCGTCCTTGTAGAGTATCAATTTTAGTTGCTGCAACATCAGCTGCTGTAACCTTCGACATGGAATCCCACATCTCATTAACACCCTTTGCCCCTTCTTTAAAGAGAATAGTTGCACCACGTACAGCATCCGAACCGAATAATGTTTCTAAAGCCATACTTCGTTGTTGGTCTGTTAAATCTTTCATAGACTCATGAAGTGTTCCTGAAATATTTTCTAGACTTTGAATATGCCCCTGTTGATCATAGAATTTTGATGATAAGAAAGCTGAACTTGTTGCTAATTCACGGAATGTCGTATCGCACTTATCATTCCATTTCTTAACACCTTCAGTTTTCATTACGTATTTTTCTAATGCAACTTCAATATCCCCTACGTTTCTGGAAGCTGGTTGAATACCGTTTTTAACTAAAAAATCAAAACCAGCTTGTGCATTATAAGTAATAAGACCTAAATCTTTCATTTTATTATACGCTTCTTTAGTAGATGGGTTTAACCGCATAAGCATAGTTTTTAAGGATGTACCTGCATCTGAACCTTTTAAACCATTTTGAGCGAATACCGCTAGAGTTGTAGCTGTATCTTTAAATGTCATCCCAGCTCCTGCTGCTACTGCTGACGATGCTGCTAAACCATATTTCAGTTCACGTACATCTGTAGCTGATGCATTTGCTGCACCTGATAATATGTTAGCTGCATCTGCTACTGAAAGATGATCTGCTTTAAATGCATTTAAGGCTGTGGATGCAATCTCTGCCGCCTCGCCTAATTCTAGCTCTCCTGCTGTAGCTAAGTTAAGAGCACCTTCTAAACCTCCATTTATAATATCTGTTAAACTAACTCCGGCTTTTATTAATTCCTCTATACCTTGTCCTGCTTGAACACTAGAGTACTTTGTCGTTTCTCCCATGTTAATAGCTAATTCGCTTAACTTTTTCATTTCTTCTCCAGTAGAACCAGATACTGCTTTAATGTTAGCCATTTGTTGTTCAAAATTCATTGATTCAGTAACCGCGGATTTTAAGCCACGTCCTATAGCATAAGTCATTCCGCCAAACACCATACCGATTTGCATTCCTGCATTTTGCAAATGGTTACCTAATGTCTCCATGCGATTACCAAAATTCAATAAACGATTGCCTTGCTGCTCTAATTCACGATTTGAATGCTGTAACCCAGTTTCAAATCGATTAAGTTCAGCTGTAGCACGATGGATTTGTTCAGCATAATGTTGTGCCGATTGACTCGCTTCGCCTTCTTCTGCTTTTGCGCGATTATAGGCTTGTTGAAGTTCCCTAATCTTTTCTTTCTGTTTATCCACCATGCGAGTGAGAACATCAATTTTTGCCCGTGTTTGCTCTGTTGCATTAGAAAAACCGCCCATGCCTGTTGTAATAGACTGAAATTCAGCCTGTAAAGATTTCAAAGAATTATTTAACTTATCCATCCCTTTTTGTTCAGCTTGACGGTTTACTTGTTTTAATTCATTTTCAAACCTATTTAAATCAGCAACCGCTTTATTGACTTGTGAAGCGTATCGTTGAGTTGCTGCATCATTTTCACCCAACTTAGCCTTATTTTGATCATAGGCTTGGCGTAATGCTCTAACTTTTTCTTTTTGTGCTTCAATCAATCTATTAAGTGCATCCGTTTTGGCTCGTGTTTGCTCACTAGCGTTTGCAAAACCACCCATACCAGTACTGATTGATTTCAATTCATTCTGTAAAGTCCTTACGGCACGTCCTGAATTCGCAATACCTTGACGAAAATTCACATTATCAAGGGAAAGCCTAACTACTAGATTATTCATTTCATTCGCCAATGTCTCACCCCCTTGCTAGATAATGTTTTCTGCTGGAACTTCAATTTCATTCGAATTCTGATTTTGGCTATTTGATTCACCTTGTTCACGGTATTTCTGGTTTAACCTTAAATAATGCCAAATATCCATTTCATTATCGATGTGATGATGTTTATATCCTTGGCGTAATAAAGAGAGGTAGAGCTCATCCATAAACTCACTGAATGTTAGCCCTCCTCCCTCTACGCGTTTGGGTTTTCTTCTTCTCCAAATCCAGAATTGCCACCAGCCGCTTCCACTGTTTCATTAATAATTGCATTAATTACATCTGAAGTAGTCGATAAGAATTTACGTGCATCCACACCATCCCAATATTGATCTAATGTAAATTGTCCATCGTATACTTTCACTACAAATTTGACCATTTTATCCATATCCTCTGGACCAGGATTATTTGGAATTTCAGCAAGCTCAGGTGCCTGACGGATTAGACGAGCTGGAATGAACTCCGGTAAATTAAAAGTTTCATTTTCCTTATTGATTCGTAAAGTTAATTTCATAGTTTATTCCTCCTTAGTTAATAAAAAAGAGAGAGCTTTTGCTCCCCCTTACTTTCCTGTTGGTGGTGTTACTGGTTTTTCATATACCTTTTTAAACCAATTATCACCAATGGCTTTTGTGAACGTAGGTTCATCAGCATCAGCCGTAAATTTCGGTCTATCATCAAAATCACGTTCAATGAACGATCCTTTAAGTTTTGTAGTCTGGAAGTTCGGTTTATCCTTCTTAGTTTCGGCTTCTTCTTCCTCTTGCGAAAGCTTCCCTTTTAACAACCAAACATATCGATATTTCCCGTTAGCCTTTAAGAAACGCCATCCAATTGCCAAATATGGTTTATCACCTTCACGCTTTTCATCTAATACACCATCTGTAACTTCTGGATATCCTTCAATATCTGCTTTTGCTGATAATGAAAGTCCACGAACTTCAATTTCAACTTCTACTTCTCCATCAGATTCGGCAATCTCTGATTTTTTGTTATCACTCCACATAATTTCTGAAGCTACTTTTTTAGATGTTTTAACCTTTACTGCCCCTTCTAATTTTTTTACATCTCCATATGAAACACCTGACGCATCATCTTTTACTAGTTTTGCATAAACAAGACTATCTACACCGACAGTCGAACTAATTGTAATAATTTCTCCAGCCATCTATAACTCCACTCCTTTCGCGAATCGCATCGCGTAATGAAAAATCTGTGTATCATCTTCATATAAATCAGCAACCGCATAACGTGAGAAACCAATACTTTTCATGATTTCATTCACTTTTTGATGAATCACTGTTGTACTACTTTTTGACCAAATATCGATTTGGAATGTGATTTTGCTTCCGCTTTCATCATTATCTGCAAATCCATCTGGCCTATTGTCTAATTCAAAAAACGTAATACGCGGAAACTCTTCAGCGTTTTTGGCTTTACGATAATAAAAACGTTTTCCGCCCAATAAAGAAACAAGCCCCTGATTATTTTCAAGAGCTTGTACAATTTCGGGTCGTAAATTTATCATAGATTCAACCTCATTTCATTCTTCAAAATATCTGTCATAGCGCGAATTGCCGCTTCTTTTGAAGAATTAAAACCCGGTTCTATAAATGGTTGAGCTGGCATTTTAGACGTTCCCCATTCTAAGAACTTCCCATAGAAAAATGGAGAGCGATCTGCTTTATCTATCCCAATTTTAATAGTTTTTATGCCACCTTCCATTTTAGCTTTTGTAACTCGTATATTATCAGCCAAATGTTGTCCTGTACGCCACGGTTCACTTTTCGTTGCTCTTTTAGGACTATCACTTCTTGGGGCTATTTCAGAAATAGCTTTTCGAATAGGCTCACCACCTGCTGCAAGAGCTTTATCTTCAATTTTTTCCCCACGCAGACCCATTTGCTCTAATTCAGATATCAAGCGATCAAATCCTAAAAACTCAACACCATCAGCCATTCATTCCACCACGCTTCCACATGATTGATAAGGTGTGTTTTTCAGTTGGAATAACTGAAATAATGTCATACATTACGTTCTTATACTTAATCTTCATATCAGCATTTACATCAGCGCGATATCGGATTTCCGTTTCACCTAGGATTTCGCTATTAGCTGCGGCTGCTTCAAAGTATTTTCTTACTTTTAAAAAAATAAAAGAACCCCATACAGTAAAAGAATCTTTATAACTTTCTATCAGATCACCGTCTGGGCTCTTTGCTTCATCGTCTTTTGTTTGAAATGTAAGACGTTTATCTAATTTCCCTGGATTCACTTGAATCACCACCACAATATTGCAATTGAACTAATATTGACTGCAAACTAAATGCTAATTGTTCAGCTTTCCCAACCGCTTCACGGTTTTCATGCCAATGAGAAATTAAAATACGAGCTGCTAATTTAGCAAGCTCGCTCTTTAAGTCCACATTTTTACTTGTAGCATTTTTAATATATATTTCAGCTGCTATTACGAAAGATGTAATGAGATCATCCTCCTCATCACCATCCACACGAAGATACTTTTTCGCTTCCTCTAATGTTAGTACCAAGAAGGACACCTCCTACCTTATTAAGCTCCTGTTTTAGGCGTAACAATAATTTGTCCATACACAACTGCTTCTGTATCCCATGGCGTAACATCTTCACGCTCGATTGCTCGGAATTCAGAAGTATTTGTTCTCCAAGCGTTTCCACCTTCTGTAGTCATATCGGTGGATAATTGTTTTCTATCCCAAAGAATGATGGCTTCTTTTAAATTACCAACAATGAAAGGCGCTTTCCCATCTTTATCTGTAGCGATTGTCTTATTGGACAAAGTAATAACCGGTTTTCCTGACAACAAACTACGTGTTGGATTTGTTGGATCTGGTTGAAGAAGCGGACGACCATTTTTATCTTCTAATTGATCTAAGTAATTGAATCCATCTTGGTTAGTAAAAATATTAGCCCCAGCTGCAAATGCCGGGTCTAATGTAACATTTAACGCTGTTTTAATGCCCTTATAATCTTTAAAATCAACCTTTGTCAATTTGTTGAGTTCTTGTAAAATTAGATAGTTACGAGTAGCAATAGATTTCTTAGCGATCCATTGGCGTAAATATTCTTCTAAAGCTTGATCTGTATCATCTAATAAATCATTTGGTACTGGTAAGAATCCTGCGTAATCTTCAATAGCATAAGATAAACGATCAAATTCAGGAGAAGCAATTTCTTGCATTGCATTCGGCTTACCGTACTCAGATAATGGAGCAAACGGTGTTGATGCCGCACGCTTTTCTAATGTACGAGCCCCTTTATTTGTTGAAACAGGTTGTACATTTACATATTTTTCTAAGTTATCAACCGTTTGTTTTAACTGATTAATAGTTGTAGTAATATCTTCTGGAACAATATAACCACCATCTTTACCTGTATTCTCAGATAAAGCTGCTTTATATTCCTGCATAACACTTGCTTCTTCATGACTTAAACTTTGACCACGAATAGCTTTCATAAATACGTCTTTGTATGATGGATCTTCATTTTTAACTGATGCTGGAGGTAATACTCCTGCTTGTGAGTTTACAGGCTCGGGAACTTGAATTTGCTTCATTGCTAAATAATTATCTAATTCATTTTTAGCGTTTTTTGCTTCCTCAATTTTTGCCTTTGCATCTTCATATTTACCGCTATTATTAAACTCTTCTGCTTTCGCTTTTAAGTCAGCAACTTTTTGACGTAATTCTTGTTCACGTTTATCCATTCGGTATTTCCTCCTTGTATTGGCACAAAAAATAGACCTATAGTTCTAACAGGTCTAGTGCATTTTGAATTTTTAATTGTTCATTATTGTCCTTCTTTGGAATAAATGGAGCTTTTGTAACTACTTTATTAGGTGTTTTTTGATATTTATCAAAGTAATCGCTCATACAAGCGGCAACTTCTTTTGCTTCCACAACTTCAATATCGAAGTATTTTTCAGCTTCTTCACCACTTAACCAAGTCTCAGCATCTACTAATTGTTGAATTTCTTCAATTTCAATGCCTTCTTTTAAGTTTTCTTTGTATACATTCATGATACCTGACTCAATATTGTCTAAGTCCTCTGCCATTTTACGAAGGTCATTTGCATCCCCTACACCAACAGTCCATGGTTTATGAATCATTAAGAATGCGTTAGAAGGAACGACAACACGATCACCGGCTAATGCAATTACAGAAGCAATAGATGCTGCAACTCCATCCACATAGACAGTTTTTTGCGCTTTATTACGCTTCAACATGTTATAAATAGCTAGACCAGCAAATACAGATCCCCCACCACTATTTACATAAATATTTAAGTTACTCTTATCATCTAACTGGCCTAGAATATTTTTCACATCATCAGGCATAACGTCCGAATCATCCCATTTCCACCCAGTATTATTTATAATGTCACCATAAATGAATAAATCAGCTGAAGAATCTGTTTGGTTTTTAATAGTAAACACATCTTTAATCGCCCTCACCTCCTTTCTGCGGTACACCTCCATTAGCTTTTGCTAATTGATATTCGTCCGCAATTTCAATAGATACATGATTTAAATCAACACGATGTTTATCACCGTATTCCCCGATTCCATCCATATCTTCAAGCTCTAATACTTTATTGATTGAGAAAGCACCAGCATCTAACATAATTTTATAGAATTCTGCTCGTGATTTAGAATCAGCACGTAATAAGCTTGTTAAATTAAACTTTAAGTAATATCGTTTTTGCTCATTAAACGAAAATGTTTTATAAGAAAACTCTTCTTCATATTGAATAAGAATTGGACTCAATGTATTTTGAATAAAATCCAACGCTTGTTGCTCAATATTGGAAAAAGTAGCACGATCCAACTCATTAATCATGTGCAAAGGAATATTAAAAATATTTGCAATCTCACCTTTATCAAACTTCATACCTTCGATGAATTGAGCATCTTTCAAAGGCATTCCAACCTTTTCAAACTCTAGTCCAGCATCTAAAATAGCTATTCTTTGCGCATTATTTAACCCTGTATTTGCCTCTTCCCATGCATCACGAAGAACATCTTTTGCTTCTTTACCAAGTGCTTGTTGCGTTTTTAATATTCCGCTATGCGCTGCACCGTTTGTAAAGAACTTACCTTTAAATTTTTGTGCCGCCTGTGAGCTACCTATAGACTCTCTGGCAATTTGAATAGGTGGTTTCCCCTTTAAACCATCAGTAGACAATGTAGTAAGATGAATAATATCATCATCAGGTATTTTTATAGACGTACCACCTGGCAAACTAGTAAAATACCATAGTTTATTGGTCTTTAGGTCTACAGTGGGCGTTGTAACAGCTGGATTCAGTACCCATAATTCTTTTGGTCTTCCATCCACACCCCAATGAATATTGATGTAGGCATTTCCCCATGTATTACGGTGTGTTTCAATTAAATGTTTGAATTTGAATGGGCTTTGATAAGGATTTGGTCTTCTTTCTAGAATAAAAGACACTTGATGTGCCTTATCCCGTTCTCTTCCCTTTACTGTCTTTTTAAACGTTTGAAAAGGAAGCATTGCAACACTATTGGCAAGGATGTTAATACATCGATAGACCGTTGGAACACTTAAAGATGATTCAACGGTTACCTTTTCGCCACTTGCGGCTTGATAACCAAATAAACTTTTAAACCAAGGAGCTGGATTTTTTAAATCTGTTGTATCCTGGTTCCTAAATAACTGCCGAAAGATCAAAAGTTTCACCTCCTTTCTATCTTCTGATCATTATCACCCCCAGGATTGTAAGAATCACACCTAACAAATACCATCCGTAAATAGGATTAATAAAAAAAGTTGTCCCTATAATAATGGACAACCCTGAAACGAATAAAATATCATCTAAAATACTGAAAAAGAACCTTAAAAACCACATGTCATTCCTCCTAGAATGAGAAATTTTGACTTAAAATATATGAATTTAAATCTATCTCACCAAAATTGAGCATACAGCGAACGTGTGAGTTAATTACAGCCGCTATCGGGTCAATTCTCTCTGTTGCTTTTGACTTGTCCAACATGATGTTTTCGTTAGCATCTTGCTTAGTAACAGCATTTCCAATTGCCCAATTCAGTACCGGATTATTATTATGAATAATTTTCTTTTGATACACTTGCTCCCGAAAGTCTTTCGTTGGCCCTGATAAAGTAGCCATACCCTGTCGAATTTCTACAACAACATATCCTTCTGCTTCCATGTCTTGCATGAACTGAGTTGCATTCCATGGATCAGCACATATTTCTTTTATTTTAAAATCATTATCTGATTCCATCGTTTTTATATACTCTTTAACGAAATTATAATCTACCACTGAACCCGGCGTTACAGTAATCCAACCTTGCTGAGCCCAAATGTCATATGGTACTTTATCTGTTTTCATTTTTTCATCTAAAGTATCTTCTGGTATAAAGCTATGGCTAATCACAATATAGTTATCATCTTTTTTGAATTCGAAATCAACACTAGTTAAATCGATTTTTGCTGATAAATCAGCTCCTACTGTACACTCCATACCTTTTAGTTCTGACAACTCAATTACACCATCGCATTTGTTCCATCTAGACATATCCATATAACCATTTTCTTTTCGGTTAACCCAAATATTCATACGTTTCGTTAGAAAAGACCGCATTTTTTCAGGATTATCAAGGGCGACTTTCAAATCACTTCGAAGCTTCTTCATTCCAGCTTCATAAGTTGCTACAATTGGATTGGCTTTTATCCAATTAGTTTCATCCTTAATATCATCATCTTTATCAAGTTCACAAATAACAACAAAATACTCATCATTTTCTACACCTAAATCATCTGGATCTAATATCCTTGAACAGTATTTATACTCCTTGTAACAAGGTCCATTAATGTTAAATCCCGCTGTGGTAATAATGAACATTAATGTATTTTCACGCGCGCCCATTCCAGAATCAATTACATCATAAATCTCACTAGTATCATGAGCATGATATTCATCAACGATACCGAGAGATGGATTTGTGCCATCACCAGTCTTTTTTGCTTCTTTAGAAAGTGGTGTTATTGTTGAACCACTCTTTATATGCGTGATTTTCCCATAAGAGTCCTTATATTTTTTGGATAACATATCACATGCACCAAGTTGTTTTAAAATATCATTGTAAACAAGGCTTGATTGTTGTCTATCCCAACCAGCTATATAGCACTCTTCTTGTTGATCAGATAAGAACGTTATATAAGAAGCGATAAGGGCCAAAAATTGCGATTTTGCATTTTTCCTTGCAAGTTCAATAAATACACGTAGGAAACGTCTATTATTTGTATCTTTAATAAGAAAACAAAATATATTAGCTGCGACGAATAACTGAAAATCGGTTAATTCAATATATTGCCCTGCTAGTACACCTTTAAAATGTTTAAATTGCTTGCACCACTCATAAAAATCATACAACTGTTCAATATCAAAATAGAATGGACATTCATCATCTTGTGTACGTTCTAGATCTCTTAAAAAACGCTCACAAGCCCATTTATGTTTCTTACAAGCCAATATGTTACCGTCCGAAATGTCATAAACATATTGCATTAGCCTTTCTTCTAGTCTCATACCCTATCACCAAACCGCTTTTCCGCATTGGTTTTGGGTTTATCATCACCCTTTGGTTTTGCTAAAGATGCTCTAGAACTTGGTGTTAATCCAAATTCAATTGCCAGCGACTTCATTTGTTCATGCAATTGTTTCTTTTTAGTTAATAAGGGATGTGGAACTTTATTGGTTTCAGCCGCTTTATTTGTATACTCTACCATTAGCCCTTCTTCACTGATAATCTTTGTGCATTCAACGTAATCAGAGTAGGCATCACAATAAGCCGCCAAAGCATTAATATCTACATTCGTAATAAGGTCTAATTCCATTAATTCTTTAGAAATACGATTGAATTCTTTTTTAGCTACTGCATTTAACCAAGTTGGAGCTTTTATTCTATTCGTTTTTGGTTGAATACTTTGTTCAGCCTTCACTCGTTGCTCTATTTCTTGTTTAGTTAATCGGTTTTTATTCCCTTCAAGTATTTGCAAATGAATCGGCTTTGCTTTTCGTCCCATGTGAACCACCTCCTTTGGTTGAACCCCCTTTTATGAAATAAAACGAATTTTTTGTATGGAAAGCTAGGCGGCGGTCTCCAGAGAGTCGCCTTTTGCTTTTTCATGGTGGGGGGTTGTTTATAATTTTTTGTTTCAAATCACTTCTTGTTTTTCTTCTCATCTTCTTTTGTTTTCTTGTTGTGGCAAGCATGGCAAAGCGTTTGTAAATTAGTTGGTTCTAATCGTTTTGACCAATCCACACGAATTGGAATGATGTGATCGACTACATCACCTATCTTAATGATGCCATTGCTTCTACATTGAACACATAGTCCATAATCTCTACGATAAATAAGCTCACGCATATCTCTCCATGGTTTGGAGTTATAGAATGAACGTGAGCTTTTGTTTCGTATGTATTTGTCATAGTATCTTGTGGTCTCCTGTACTTTATCTTGGTGCTTACTACAATACTTATCCCTTGTTAGTTCGTTGCAACCTAACGACTTACAGGGTTTGAATGGTTTACTTGGCACCTTCCATCCTCTTCCTTAACCGTTTCATTTCATCCTCAATAGCAAGATTCTTTTTATTAATCCGTTCATGACACTTTGCTATATCCGCTTGATGTTTACGGATCTTGTCGTTCACATATGCAGCAATATGTTCATGGCTACAATGAGGACATATAAAGTAACACTTTTCAATGCGATTAGGAAGCAGTGCTACTTGTGGTTGCATGTCGTAACCTTTATTACAATTGGAACAATATACTTGCATCTATCCTCACTCCTTATACTTAATCATCGTTCCACACGTACAAATAGAAATATAAAAAGGATTATCTGACTTTAATATATCTCTTCCACACTTATCACATTTGATGATTCTGGTATTCTCACTCACCTTCCCTCACCCCTTATCTTTCTACATAATAAAAAGCACCCCCCAATGGATGCCTTTTTCTATTTCACATATATTATTTTTCAAAAAGTATATGTATAAATCCCCTAAAATACATTTTCATACCATTTCAGCATTAGCAGAACTTCCAAATGTAACACCATCTTGATTTAAGATATATTGAACTGTACCATCAATTGCTAATGTATTGGATGAATAAATACTTATTATCGCTTCATCCCCCAAATAGCGGGCTTTGAAAGAAACATCTGGATTTTCAATTATAAACTTTCTAATTTCTTCCTCCAATTGTCTCGGAGATATTTTTGAAATATCCATTGTGAAGCTAAACGTCTGTTTTCTTATTCCGTCATTCTGCATATTTACATTTCTAGCATATCCTTGTTTATATTTATTTGGTTTTAAAGAAGTCGTTAGATCAGACAATTGATCCTCTAATTTATTCAAGTGTTCTAACAAATACCTTGAAGGATCACTTATATCAATACTCTTCATAATTGTATTACCTTCTATTACTCTGTAAATAGGGTTATCCGGTTCTTCATCATCAATTGCTTGAGTAACCATTCCCTTAAATGTAGTATTTAATTCTATTACACCTGCCATATCATTAGTATAAAAGATAGTACGTTCCTCAGTAATATCAAAAGGTAATCTTGTTCCTTTTTGACAAATTTGAATCACCGGTTTTCTTACTGCGTGCCTAATCGCAAGTTCATACATTACATTGGGATTTAAATTAGTGAGATTAGCTACAGCTAAATCGCAATCTAAAACACTAGTAATTACCTGTTTATTGATAGACCCTGGATTTGACATCCGATGCGCAACATCAATGTTCTCATCCTTAAAACCCATCTCTATCAATGAAGGTATAATTACAGCATCTATTACCCCATCAGCTGCTCTTCTTATATCAGATTGATCATCACCAATTGGTGTGATAATAAAACAGGTTTTATCTTTATTTGGATTCTCCATTACTTATCCCCCATATCGTTTTAACACAATTTTACCATTCACTTCCATATAAAAACAATGAAAACCTTAAATAATCACCAGGAAGAGCAACCATACATCAGTTGCCCTTTTTTCAAAATATTTTTCATTACTATAAATACGGTACATGAAGTTTTACCCTTCTTCCAATCACCTAATTCTGTTACATTTATCTGCACCAATATTATTAAGTAACAGGAAGAAGAGCAAAAGCTCTCCTTAATAACGGTATCATTCAATCATTACCATCTGCTGGTTTCGGATTTTATGTGCCGTCATTATGAAACCATTTAGACATACCGATCATAAAGGAATCTTTATGAGTCGTGTTTTCCGCCACTTCTCACAATACAAATATATCACGTTGATTCCAAAACAACCGGCACATTTACTGCCAAAAAGCGGTCAAGACTCTGCCACTTTTTTCTCTTTAGATAATATAAATTTTAAAAATCTTTTACCATAGTGCGTTTCTTTTACATCAGCCGGACTAACAAATGCATATTGACCGTGTCCTATTCCTACCCTATCTATACTAACTAGCCCATTACTCTCTAATTTAACATCGATACCTGATATGATGGCAGCTTCTTCTGTAATGATTAAAGGTGTGTCATAACTACCAGTTACTCCTACAAGATCAAAAAACCTTCTAACGTCTTTATATCTTAGATTACGTAATGTGTCATAATAATTTATTACTATACTCTCTTCGGATTTTTCTTCGATAAAAACATTCTCGAATCCATTTAATATTAAATTGATTTTTGCATCTTCATGTTCTTCGATTAAATCAGCTAATACGATTGGGAATATTCTTTCCGCTATATAATCTGCTGCAAGAGTGCTGCTTTTTGACAATTGACCAATCCTTTTTAGTTGATTACTATGTTCTTTCATCCTTCTTTCTAACCTATTAAATTTAACCATATTTCTAAAACTACTCACGTACGGCATTAGATCCATGCCTATGTCAACCATACTATCCAAGCCAAATTCTTCAGCTACACTTATAATTTCTTGCACACCATTCCCCTTCAAATACTCATCCCCTTTGTAAATTAATCTATTTTAATCATACACTTTAACTGTTAACGTATAAATAACAGTTACCCATATCTTATATTGTGTGTAACTGAATCCTTCGTTTAATCCCTTGATATCATTGATTTCATTTCACTTTCTCTTTTGAGTTACACAGTGCGAAAATTATGAGTAACCGTATAGAGATACCACTAACATTTTGAAAAACAAGCTAAGACAAAAATAAAATAAACTGCCCATGTGGACAGCTTATTTACATAATTATCGTTATCAGTAGTCAATACTGCATAGAATTTTTGTTATGGAGAGATTTTATTACTTGGAGATAAGCTAATATATGTTCACCTGTGTTTTTAAGAAATAGCCTATTCTTGGTCCATTGGAGAAGTAATATTATCTTTATATGTGTCAATATAAATGTTTCCATTTGCTGCAAGTACAGCATACGTAACATCTTTGTAGCTAAGGTTACGTTTTTTTAGCTCACATTGTAATTCTAACTCCGGGTGATTGTTTTGCCTTAGGTTTTCTGTCATAATTTCTCCATCCATAATTAGCTCGATGGGAAGTTTACACTCTTTTTTTGTTGCTATATTTAAATCTTGTTTTGTAACAGTACGATATTCAGGTTTTTTCAAAACAGATATTTTACCATTTGTTTCAACTACGACATAAAGAACTTCTTCAATATTAAAAATACCATTCTCTCTTAATTGTTGGTTTAAATAATCTAGAGAATAGCGCATTTTCCGCATATTATTTTCTAAAATTTTTCCGTTTTCCATAATGACTGTTGGATTTCCAGCAAATACCTTTCTGCCTATCCGACTTTTCATGGATATATAGCTAACCATTAAAATGACAAATACTAAAATAAGAAAAGCTATAACTGCATGATGAGTTTTTACATTTAAATTAAATGCTAAATTTGCAATAATACTTCCGATAGAGATAGCACCAATAAAATCAAAGGTATTCATTTCAGCGATAATCTGCTTTCCTAATATTTTAGCTCCGATAAATAAAATCGAGAAAGATAACAGTGTTCTCAAAATAATCTCTATATGTTCAGACATAAGTAGCTCCTCCTCTTAAGATTGCGTGTTCGTATTATAACGATTTACATAAGGATAGTATGTATCATTGTAAAAGAATTTATTATGTTCAATGACATTAAATAGTTCTTGTAGATGAATTAATCTCGGTTCTGTTGTCAAGTTTCTCAAGAACTAAAAAGAGACATGATTGTAAGAGGAAATATAATGATAGAGTTACTTAAATTACTTATATAAAAGCTAATGGACGAGTATTAATACTTATATAGTAACTTTTATCTGATAAGAAAGGGGTATAAGATTTATGAACAACCTTAATTTTATTTGTGAACAATTTGCTAAAATTCTTAATGGAAAAAGCAACATAAATCAAGGTGTTTGTTCTGTCTCCTTGCGTCGTAATATTAAAGTGCTGGTTCAAGGACGACCAAGCACCTCAGTGATACCGGTTGGGATATCTTTTGAATCGCTAGATCAAAATGGCAATGCGTTGAACCTTGGAGAAATCGCTATTTTACAAGAAGAAATTCCTTTATTTATGCAATCAATTGTTCAACAAGGGATTATTGTTAGCGCCTTACATAATCATTGGTTATATATGAAACCATTGATTATGTATATTCATATCCAATCTATTGAACCACCATTGAGTTTTGCAAAAAAATTGGCAAATTCCTTTTTGGTTTTAAGTAGTTATCCAATAACTGATAACGGGAGCTAATGTTAAGTAGATCCTATTTATTGATTTTCTATATCGAGAATCATGAGAATAAAAAAAGCCCTCCAGTTAAGCAATCTGGAAAGCATTTTTATAAATTTCTAGATACATTGAATTGCGACTTATTGTATTTTTTGCTTAGCGTGAGGGGTTCCGAAATGCTGGAGGTAGCCCCTCACCACATAGTTATCAAGTTAAAATTTTTTAGTAACCCAAAAACGAATTTTTGTGCTAGCTTGTAACAAAATAGCTTATTTTTTGGTTTTGGGGTAATCCTGAATTCTTAAGTTGATAGGAATGTGGCGATACCCCTAGATTTAAAAAGAAATAAGCAGTGATTAGATTTTAAACTTAGTCATTGCTTTATCCATTGCATCTTGGTTTACGCCTATATAACGTAATGTGACCTTCTCTGACGAGTGATTGAATATCTCCATAAGTAATGCTATGTTTTTTGTTTGCATGTACATATGATATCCGTAGGTCTTTCTCAACGTATGTGTTCCTATTTCATCTAATCCGAACTCTGCCGCTGCTCCACTTAATATCTTATATGCCATGCTACGACCGATTGGACGATTTCTACCTTGTCTACTTTTCAATAGGTACTCATTATCTTCTCTTTCTTCAATAAACCATTTGAGCTCTCTTTTCAATGCTGCAGTAATTTGTATTCTTTTCTGTTTCCCTGTCTTCTTTTCTCTCATAGATATATGACTACCTTTGACATCTCCTACCTTCAATTTCAAAATGTCCGAGATTCTTAAGCCTGTATTAATTCCCATAATGAAGAGAATGTAATTACGTAAACTCTTCTCCTTAAAATAAACTTTTAGCTGCTGTATTTGCTCTGGATCACGTATTGGTTGAACGAAATTCATTATTCATTACCTCCCGTTTCTTCTGTCTCGTAAACTTCTAATCCAAGTGCAAAAGCAAGTTTATAAAACGCTTTAGACTTCCAACGTCGATAAGTGCGCTCTGACATCCCTATTTCGTTATAAACCATGTAATCACATACGTCCTCTTCTTCTAAATAACGTTTATAAATAATATCTCTTTGGATACTTCCAGCACGTCCATTTCCTAATCGATTTAGAAACTGATCAATGCGTACTGACATTCTTTCAAGCCACTCTTCTCGTTTGCTTTGTTGAATATTTGCTATAGCAACATCTTCTAACGGTTTTCCAACTGTATGTGTAGGACCGTGCTCACGTATTTCATAAGAAGGAGTGACTTTCATTTCTTTACGCATCATCCCAAATTGTCTATGTATACGTATGCTTTCCAACACACCTTCTAATTCCTCTTGTGTCACTGTTCTATCGATTTTTGGTAAGAAAGATAATTGTTTAGTCATGTAAGACCACTCCTTTTTATTTTTAAATTACTTTTGTCTTATTGCTCCACGTCTTCGTTCATAGCAAGGTCTATGCATCCCCATTAAATCTTCAATGTCACGAGTACTTAATTTCTCTTTTCGTTTTTTCTTAGTTTTCTTTTTCGTTTGATTCGATTGCTTTTTCCATTCACGTAGCTGATCCTTTAACACCTTCATTTCCCCATCTCCCTTTTCAAAATAAAAAGGACACCTATTCCTAAAACAGCTTTTATTGCTGCTTTAATGAATTGGTGTCCTCTAGTTTTCTAGCCGGACTATATTTATTTGCTTTTAGCTTTCTTGCTACCCTTATAAAATCCATATTTATGATCAACTTCCGAAATCAAAATTACAAGTACCAAAATGATTCCAGCTTGTATGAAACTTTTCGCATTACTAAAGGTCACAAACATGATGATTAAGTAAAGAGCCCAATACATTCCAAAAAACTGTTTACTATTCATTTTCTATCCCTCCAGTACTGTTATTTTATTATTCCAGCTTTCACAAAAATATTTCTCCAAGCGTTATCGATTTGATATTTCTCTACTTCCTTTGTGCGACGCGCGATAGCTTTTCTAATTTTTTTCTTCAAAGCTTTCATTCTCCCAACCTCGCTTTCTATTAAAAGGATTATTTTGTTTAGTTTCTACAAAATGGTAATTGTTATATAATTAAATTATTAAAATATTAGGTGGTGATGTAGATGACTGAAACAATCAGAATTGCTCTTTTCACTCTTGTAGGAATCAGTGCTTTATTCTCTGTAATTAAGGAATTTCAAAAACCAGAAAAAAGAAAATTTTGGATTACATTTGAAACTTTAGTGCTAATTGGGGCAGCCTGGATGTTAATAGGACTTCTCATGTAACCTACATAATTAGTAATCCCCCCTGAATAAAACTCAATATTCCGTTAATACTGCAGACAACCCATTTCGAACCATATTCCATTACCCGAGCAGTTAGCTTTTGCTAGCTGCTTTTTTATTTACGAACACTTTAGACAAGATTTCATACAATATATCCAGTCCTTTCTTATAACTTGAACTCGTCACTTTCGTTATAAAATAGGGTTATGTCCTATAACTTTTTTCAGGAATCATCCATATGTTATATCTGAAAAAGTGGCTCTACTTTATAAAAAGGTGGTTGCGGAAACAACTGCCTTTTTATTTATGACAAAATGAAATTTTTGTTTAGTTTTCTAATTTGCTAGTCCGACAAAGACGCATGGTGTATCGCCGAACTCCTTTTCTTTGTACAGTTCTTCTAGTGTCTTATATACCGGGAAACCAACACACGAAACTTCAATTTTTTCATCAGCTGACATCGTTTCGATTTCCACATTATCCATAAAACCACTTCCGTTATGACATTGCATTAAGTAGTACCCTGTAGCTTCATATTTACTATTAGCCAGGATAACTTTTATATCCTGATCGCCACAAAAAGACACTTTATAAAATTCCATTCCTAGTCCTCCTCAAGCTCCGTAACAGTTATATAATTTCTAGCATTCTTCCGATTCGCTATTCTCCTTTGATACGCTGGTCTTGTATAAAAACGAACTGTTGCAGGAAGTACGCCCATATAATCAGCGCATTCCTGTATAGTTCCAATACATAGCAATGATTCACCTTTATAAACAACGTACTCCTTTACGTTCACTGTTCAACGCCCCTTTGCTCTAAAATGAAGTATTTATATAAAGTTTTCTCAACACCCACATAATGGAAGTTAATTTCCTTTTATGGTAATGTATTGGTAATCCCATAAAGTTCTATCGTTCCATTAAAAGGACCCGCACCCCTAATCGGGTCCTTTTTAATGTTTTCTACTAAAATAGCGTTTTTATTAAAATTTCTTCGTAATTCAATAATTCACAATGAGTGTATTTATATTCTCTTTTCAGTTAAAATAAAAAGCATACAAATAAACGTTTTAGAAAGGATTATAAATGACACGAATTATACTTTTTGATGGAGACTGCAACTTATGTAATCAAAGTGTTCAATTTATTATTAAAAGAGATCCTAAAGGATATTTTAAATTTGCATCACGCCAAAGTAACATAGGTATTCAGTTATTAAATCAATACAACATTAGCGAAACGATAGATAGCGTGGTATTAATTGATAATAATAAGGCTTATACAGAATCAGATGCCATACTGAATATTTGTAAGCACTTAAAAGGAAGTTGTAAATTATTTTTCATCCTTTTTATAATCCCAAAACCTATTCGGAACCTTTATTACAAAAAAATTGCAGAAAATAGATACAACTGGTTTGGCAAACAAAAACAATGTCTTATCCCTACTCCGGATATCAAAAAAAGATTTTTAGAGTAATTAAAAATATAAAAATTTCCATTTGCCTCTTTTCTTTAGTGACATGCTCCATAACTCCAAGTAAGGCATACAATATAAAAAATTCACTCGTGAAAATCTGATTACGATTCTTTGAATTTTTTATATCTCATGAGACATTTACCTGCCTTACTAAGAGTGCATATAAAAATGCGCTCTTTTTCATTTTTTCTTTTACCAAATTCGTCCCGAACCTTTAATAAGCTCCATATACTAAACTGAATAGTCATTACAGTACATTCATCTTTAGAGCGCCTTTCTCCCAAGGCGCTCTTCTTATTTGTTGCTGGTTTTGAAAATACTTTTCACCTTTTAACTGGACAAGCATATGTTATTGTATGGAGACTCTCCACTCATAGGGATCTACCTTTCTTGTCCAAGAGCACAATATATGTGCTCTTTTTTTATGTTCGAATAACGATTTTGTTAGGTTCTGCCCCATCCATTTTTTATACGTCTTTCCGCTAATCACATTTTCTAGAAAATCCTATATTATTGAACAGAGTTATCGACTTTCAACTTGAAAATTTTTACTTTTGATGATGTAACCACCTATAATGGAAATATACTTTTTTTCAAAGGAGGTATCTAATGTATATATCAAATAAAATTGGCTTATTTAGCTGGATTGCAACTTGTCTATACTTTTTAATTGAACCTTTCTTTATTTTCACTTCTACAGCACCTTATAACTATTTGCATCATGCAATGAGTGATCTAGGTGTAACAGCCTGCGGAGAATTCACCTACGAAATAGCTCCGTATGAAATATGCTCCCCTAATCATTTTGGGATGAATATACTCTTTATTGTTAATGGAATAACATTTTGTATTGGAGTACTATATATTTCACAACATCTAGAAAAAACAAGAATTAATAGAATAGCAACATTTTTTATACTTATAATAGGAATCTCTACTATAGTTTCAGGATTAATTCCTGCAGATGTAAACCTAATTGGACATTCCATTCTAGTTTGGATAGGCATGCTTACGGTATTTCCAGGACTATTTATTTTTGCTAAGAATCTTAAAAAAACTAGAAAATGGACATATTTCTGTTTACTAAGCTTAATAGTAATAACAATCCTTATCTCACTTGTTTTTCTTTTCCCCTTACCTGCAGGTCTACTACAAAGACTTTTTTACTTGGTTCTTTTCGTTTGGGGAACTGTATCAACCTATAAATTGATAAAATAAAGATTTTGTTTGAAATTCATTAACCTTATTGGTTCCTTTGCATACAGTATTACCACAAGGAATCCCACGGGTTATTCTGGTCAAGTTACCTTGAATTTCTTGCACACCTTAAGGGAAGAATCCGTTTATAACAAACGGGTTCTTTTATTTTTTATAAAATAAGAATTTTGTTCAGTTTCACTCTAAAAGTAAAATTTTCATTTTTTCATTCAACCAAGTTCATAACATATTCTTTTCTTCCCATAAAATAATGATTAGAAGCCCCACACGCATTTTATCCACTGGAAATAATACCTTTTACGTACTTACGTATTAGAAACTTCATTTCTGCTTCTTCTGCAATAGCAATTTTGTTCACTTTTTTGATACATTTATGAAACATTCACATGTTATCTTCAATATGTTCTATTCTTTTTGAAAAACCATGTGAGAATACCAAAACAAGAAGCCCTAGAGCCCTAACTCTAGGGCTTCTTGTTTTTAAATAACTATTTTGTTAAAAACTCTCTTTTTTCGTTTTCTTACATTTCAAAATACAAATGTAGTAGTATATAAGAACACATAGTTTAAGGAGGTGAAAAATGTCAGTTGGAGCATGGATTCCCATTTTATTAGTATTTGCTGGGTCAATTTACTTTGCTTGCAAGAAAGCAAAAAATAATTAATTAAAAGAAAACTGTTAATATATATCGGCTGATTCAATGTTTATTTTTAAAGTACATATACTTATACAGACTATAAAAATAAACATTATAGTTCTTGGTCCAAGAGAACCATACGCCCTAATGGTTCTCTTTTCGATTAAAATAACGCTTTTGCCCTGCAAGCCTTTTATCATATATATAGAATTTTCTCCATACCGTATACAAAGATGAGATTTCTAGAATATGATGGGAGGTAACATATGACTAACTCAAATATTTACGACTTCATCATGAAATACGCCCGAGGACCCCATTTTCATCAAGAATTCCCCATAATATTATTTTGGAGTCAAAAAAGCGGATGTACATCACTTGCTCATTGGTTTTTTTATCAAATCAACTTGTTTAAGGAAGCCATTAAATATAATCCATTCATCCATAATTATGAGTTCGACATTTACAAAAATTCAGTTTACTACTTTACTGGACTTGCTAATGCATTATCCACAAATGAAAAACCGACATATAAACTTGTAAGAAACCCCTATAAAAGAGCAGTAAGTTCATTTCTCTCACTAATCGCTCCACCAAATATTGAACATCCCGAATGGCAACCAATTAGACAGTTTTTATATCATGATAAAAACTGCAATAAAAAAATCTCCTTTAAACTTTTTTTGTATTACTTAAAAGCACATATGAATAATTTAGATGATGTGAACCCCCACTATGTGCAACAATATATCCAAGATGAAGAAAAGTTTGTTACAAACTATATTTACCTTGAAAATTTCTCTTCTGAAATCTCAAATATAGAGAAGATATATGGCTTAAAGAAGCCCCCTTTAGATATACTAACTAAGTCATGGCATCATCAAAGTGGTATCACCATTTTTAAAGGTAACTATGCAGATGCTGATATTACTGATCCTCTATTCCCACGACTCCCAACATATGAAAGTTTTTATGACTCCGAAACTATTCAATTAGTTGAATATATTTTCAACAAGGATTTCACTGTATACAAATACTCCCTAACTCCCCTCTAAAATATAGGCATTTTTATAATTATAGATTCATAATTATTACAGAGAAACTTAAGCCACCTACTTAAGTTTCCTCATAATACTCCTGCGAATTGAAGTTGGGCACTATTCTAATAGTGCTCTTTTTCTACAAAACCCAAATTTTATACCAATTAATTGACTGACATTGAATTTTTTGGGAGTATATGATAATATTTATATATAAAATCATTACCCTTATAAAAAGAGCTATGAGCCTTTCCACTCACGGCTCTTTTTTATTACAATTTTCATTTCATATCTACACGATTTTGACTAGCTTCTCGGCTAAATCCGTCTGTGTATCTCGTTGCTAATTTAGATATATTCATTTGAGCAATATCTTCTAGGGTATATCCCATTTCATGAGACATGATTGAAATGTAGTACAAGATGTCCCCTAGCTCTAAAGCGATTTTATGTGTATTTCCTTCTTCTTCTCCTGGACAATGAGCTGGATCAAATCCATGACCATGAAAAATCGCTTTTTTTACAACATCAGCAACCTCACCAGCTTCTTCCGTAAGACCTAATGCTGCATTTAAAACACGTCCACCAAAATCGTTATTTGTATTCCATGTACGTAATGCCGCTTCTTGATATTGATCTAATTCACTAATATGATTGATATTCATTACAGCTTGTCCTTCCTTTGATTCACTAACTAATTTAGTTGTTTCATATACACCGTTTTCCATAACGTTCATTTTATTTTCCCCTTCCTATTTAGCAAATTCCTAATCCTATTGGACGATTTTCAATTAAATACTTATCAGCTTGATCTATTACAAGAAGCGCAACTTCCGCTTGGTGTCTCCTTAACGCTTTTGCCATCTTCGGCAAACTCATACCTTGACTCCACATTTCACGAAAACGTACTACATCTCTTTCATCCCAAATGAAGTTAGCTTCTTCTAAAGCGATGTATATTTTTAACCGTGATTCCTTCATCGCTTTATGATTTCTTGCTACACTCATAAGCGAACCTACTTTCTAAAATTGATTATTTTATCTTTTCAGTAAACTTAGTATCTACACGATCAACTTTACCGTTTACCCAAACCGCCACTTGCTCACCGAATCCACTCATTGGCGGATTTACTGCTGTTACATTTCCGTCCTTCACTATTAAAAGTTTGTTGCTACTAACATCAATTTCTATTTTTTTCATATGTCCATCTCCCTTTTACTACCGCATGTACTCGACAACATCAGGTTTAAATCCACTTCCTAAATAAACCCTTACCGGAATTATTTCTTTTTTATCCCTTGCTGCCTTACACAATTCTTCAGCTGTATCCCAATTGAAAAACTTATCTACAGCTCTTTGAAATCTCCAAATAGCCATTACATATTGTTCAAAGATGTCATAACGATCATCTTGTTTAGTTGTGCATGGTAATTCATCCGTACATTTTGCATTCGTTGGAACTCGGACGCGTACATCAGCGTATTTAGTGCGTCCAGTTCCTCTCTTCACATTTGCCTTCATTACATCGAACTCACAAATTGTTGGCTCTACATCGAAAATGTTTAGTTGCTTAGGCATGTGCCATCCCACTCTTCTGAATAAGATCCAGTAATTCAATTACCCCTTCCTTGCTTAAAAACATTCGGCCACCTAGCAACTCTATGTTGTTTTCAGAAACTTCACCCGTTACAAAGCATGACTTTTCATGTCTTCTTAAAAGGATGTTTTCACCATCGACATGAAAATCTAGTGCCGTTCCTTCGGTAATACCTAAAGTTCTGCGTAACTCTACTAGAATTACTACACAACCTAGCTCGTCCACTTTTCTTGCAACACCTGTGTTTTTCATATCTTACTCCCCTTTAGTATTTTTATATTTATTTAGAATCTCATCCAAACGTTTCTTATTATTTTCAAAATCATCGCTTTGAGTTTGCTGTGGCTGCTGTATTGGCTCTTGTTCTTCTTGTTTGCGTAACCAATCCGGTACAACTTCCGTTCGTTTGGAATAACCTTTACCAGTACGTTTATTGTTTTTCTTACTCATTTCAAATCGAGTATCTAAAGCAGCAACCTCATTTAATGTTTTTACTTTTTCCTTTTCCCAACTACTTAAAATACTGCGGATATATCTCCACTTTGGTACATTTTCATCAATTGCTTTATTAACAGCGTGAATAACTAATTCATTACCGAATCTATCGCAAAACTCACCTAATTCTTGAATTGCAATTTCACTTAAAGGAATTCCCTTTTCAAGTAAAAAGTTGTAACTAATTTTAAATTCTTGATCAATTAATTTCTGAGTTGAAGTAGCATCATCATCATTTATATTTGTAGTAATATTTGTAGTAATCTCTGTATTTGTCTTACGTTCTAGTGTAAGAGACTCTTCCGTTTTATCGTAGAAGGGTATTGCTTTAGAATGTAAGACCCTCTTGCTTTCTAAAATAACAGGGCTATTACTTTTCAGTGTAGGAGGGTTACCATTTCCCCAATACATAATGGATATTTTCTGAACCATTTCAGGTACAGGTTCAACATACATAACGTTATTACACCTAGTTCCGTTAACAAGAATCGTCCTAAACTCAATTTTTATAAGTCCACGTTCCTTCAGAAAGTCACACGCTTCTTTTACTTGTCTTTTTGTAAATCCAAATGAATCGGCTAATTGTTGATAGCTCTTTTGAAGCGTGTCTGCCTTAAACTTTTGCTTATATTGAACTTGACTAGATTCTTCACTTCTTACTTCAGTAGGTTTATACCAATAAACAATTTCTCCTAAGATAGTAATTGCAACAATATTAGGTTTACCATTATCTAATGTAAGTGTTTTAAACCATCCATGATCTATAACATTGCCACGAAAATTTATTTGCCCTATTTGTAATACCTTGGTGTTCATAGTTTTCACTCCTTTTCATAAAACCAATGTGCTATCTCCCTATTTTCCGTGTTATACTTATAACAACTTATTTTTTGAAAAGGACCCACTGCAATGGGTCTTTTTACTTTGCTTCACATCACTCCAAGCTCATTGTTTTATCGGTTCATAAGTTATGTAAAACAAACATGAACCACATGCAATTAATATCGCTAATATAGCTAATGAGGTTGTATCTTCCACTAAATCACCTCCTTTTGTGCTTCAAGCCAAGCTTCTAAATCCTTTTGCAAGAAAAGTAATTTACGTCCTTCCCTGATCACTGGAAAATGTGGGTGATTTGCTAATTCATACATTCTACAAACTGCTATATTGAGGTAAGCAGCTGCTTCTTTCACCCTCATTACCTTGTTTGGTTGTGATTGTTGTTGGAATGAAGCTAAAGCTGCTTGAATTTCTTCGCGAACAACTTCGCGGATTGACTCTTTAATGATTTGATCTAATCCCATTTTGTTTTGCTCCTTTCTAATTCACTTAACCAACCATAACTTAACCTAAAGTTAAGTTATGGACAAAAAATTTTAATTGCATCTAACTTCACTTTAAAAAACTCAGCAATTTTCACAATTAAATCATAATAAGGTCGACGCTTCCCGTTTTCTATATACCAATAATAAACTTCAGTAATACCAACGGCTTCAGCTACTTCCTTACATGTATATCCCTGTTCTACACGTAGCTGCTTTAGAGTTTTCATAAACAACTCCTCTCTTCCGTTTTTGTTGTTAATTACATAATAACTTAACCTAAAGTTAAGTTCAAGTGTTTCCCAAAACTTTTTCCAAAAAAATTACCTTTCCACTTAACTGATAGTTAATATATAATGACAGTGTGACACCATAATAGTAATTAAGAAAAAATAATTTCATATAAAATAAACTTGGGGTGTTTTTTATTATGTTTAGTCATGAGAGATTGAAATCATTAATTGAAAAGAAGAGCATCACCCAACAACAGTTAGCTGACGAAATTGGTGTTAGTCATGTTTCTGTTTATAATTATGTCGAGGGAAAAAAAGCACCCGGTACACGTACACTTCAGAAGATAGCAAATTATTTAAAAGTAACAACAGATTATTTGTTAGGTTTATCTGATTCACCAGATTTAACAGCGGGCGAAGACTTACAGTTAACAAAAGAAGCACACGAAATTCTTCAAATCATTAATGACTTACCTGAAGAACAACGAAAAAAAGCATTAGAGCAATTAGAGATGTTTGTGAACTACGAGAAATCTAAAGGAAATATGTAGTATAAAAAGACTATCCAAGAAAGTTAGATAGTCTTTTTTACATGACTTTTTCTTTTTTTGATTCACTCAAACAAATAGAAAATAATTTCTCTTTTGGATTATCTTCTTCTTGCAAAAGTAATAAAGCTTGTTTAATTAGATTAACTTCCCCTTCTTTACTTTTCATCTTCTTCGATCTCCCTCTTTTTATTTTTGGATTTTTTTTACAATAATTTCTTTTTTCTTCTTTCAGTAAAAAAAGAAATTTCTCCTAAAATTACAAATGACATCGTCAATTAAGACGATGTCATTTGTAATATATATACCTTTATTATGTATTTTACCAGCCGCCACCAGGGTCAACCATCATGTGTTGAATTGTAGGTTTTGAATTATTTGTACTAGGCTTTTCTTTTATAGAATCAGTGTTAATGAATAATGTAGCAGCTATTAATAGCGCAGGAATGATTGTAATTATTTTTTTCATTATGTCACCTCTTTCCGAAGACAATTATACCAATTATTCAAATTAAACCCAAGTGTATTTTTGGTAAATTTGAATAAAATATATTCCCTGATTTTTGACACATCAAAAGAGAACGTTTCATTAACTCTTCTTTTTTTGTACCTTCATATGTTAAACCTAAATATGCAGTCTGTATGTCTGTTAATCTTCCATTCTTCTCATTTAATTGATTTAATAGTTTTCTCGCTTCAATCTTCTTACCTTGTTTAATCCTTAAATATGCTAATTCACCTGGATGGACAACATCTAAGCTACTAATTCCTTTATCATGATGAATCTTTAGAAATGATAAAGTATGTTGCACCATTTTTCTTTTTCTCTCAATTCCATTAATCTTACTATCCCCTATCACTTCAAGAGTCTTTTCCAAATAATATTTTGCCTTCTCATATTCATTCGCTGAAAAAATATAAGATTCACCTAACTTTAAATATGCATTTACTTTTGGAAAAGAAAAAAAGTTATCCCATTCAAGATCATCTAATAGTTCCATGCTAAAATGTCTTGCTTCACTGACTTCACCACCCTGCAACGAAGTAACGGCAATGGCTTCTTTATATCGTAATTTATAACATTCTCGAATGTACCTATTACTTACTTTATTTATTTTTATTTCAAGAGATTTTAATCGCTCATTTAAAGAAGTAAAATTACCCGATTGATATTGCGCTTGACATAATAAAATTTCAATTAACACTTCCATCTCTGTTGTTCTTATTGATTTACTTTCCAGGCTTAATGCCTTATGGTACTGTGTAGCATCAATCTCACCTATATATCGTCTATATATAATTCTATAGACATTAGCAAATTCTCTATTTTCTGCTACCTTTGATTGTGATTCACTATTGATAATATTAATTAATAGATTAAACTTTCCCCTTAAAGCTAAATCCTCCATTGCCTCACGTAAGTTTTCTGATTTTGGTCTCGTTATATATATATAATCTGTTAATAAATTTTCTTGAACCTGTATGCCTTTGTTTAATAGGATGGCCGTCTTAGAAAGAAAGCCAAAACTCATGTCTGTGTTACCTTTAAAAACTTTTGTAACAGTACTTGGCTTAACTCCCCAATAATTTGCGAGTTTATTTTTTCTTATTCCAGCTGCACATAACTCTTTTTCAATTTGATTTAGAGCTTTCCACATGTTTTGTCCCCCTTATTGGAACAAGACACACTTCCCTATCATGAAAACGCACCTTAATGATGAATTACATCTAAAAGTTGTGTTATACTAGCCATATATGTTACGCATAGTCGTAACTGAAAGGCTCATGGCAAATGTTTTCCCTACTACAATTAGGGCAAACGGTGTAAAAGTGTTCCCAGCACAATTACACACGCTATGGGTCTTTTTCGTTCCGTCAAATTATATTATTAAGAATATTCTATCACAAATAACCCAAACATCTATTCTCTTATATTCTGAAAATACTTGAGAAAGTTAAAAATACTAATATAAATCTAGTTTTTTGACAGTTAAAAATATGAAATATTGCATTTGATAATCGGTTTATATGTAACTATAGTGATAGCAAAAGTTCAATTATTCTTTTAGAGATGCAAAGTTAATAAATACCTATTGAGATTTTATATTAAAATTACTATCCTGAACCAAAATAGTACAAGTTTAACTATTTCCAATTATGTAATCATTTAGTTTTAACTGTATATGCCATAATTTAAGAATAAGAAAAGCCACTCATCTAAGTGGCTTTTCTTATTCTTAATAGACAAACTCAATCTAAATTCATCATTTTCTTTAGGGTATTTTAAAAATGAACATAATTATGATTTTCTACTGAATGGCCTTTTACTCCAATCTGCAGATAAATTATTTAATAAGAAAAGTGTATTTGGAACTGGTGATGGAAACCTCGCAGCTTGAAAATTTGTAAGAAGTGGAGATGCAATAGCGCCATCTATGGTACTACCAGCTTGAACTTGCACCATATCCCCTGCATTCAATTGTACAATCGTAGAAACTGTTACCGCATTTAAAAGCCCAGTATTTCCACCAAAAAAGCTATCATCTCCTGCTATTAAAGTACTGTTAACTGTTATAAATACTTCCGTCACATAATTTAGGGTATCATCAGTAGGACTAAAAATTATAGTAGTAATAATTAAATATACTCCATCTTGTTGCGGTATAAATGTTGATACACCATCATATTCACCATTTAAATCGAATTGTGTAGTTTCAAATGTTACTATAGACAGTGTATTAGCAGTAACGGACTGATCAGTAGATTTGAAAGCTCTGAATGCAGATTCAAATCCCGTTGGACCTGTTGGACCTGTTATTCCAGTTGCTCCTGTTGGGCCTGTCGGACCTGTTATTCCAGTTACTCCCGTTGGGCCTGTCGGGCCTGTTATTCCAGTTGCTCCCGTTGGGCCTGTCGGGCCTGTTATTCCAGTTGCTCCCGTTGGGCCTGTCGGGCCTGTTATTCCAGTTGGACCTATTGGACCTCCTGAAGGACCTGTTGGACCTGTTGGACCTGCCGGGCCTCCTGAAGGACCTGTTACTCCGGTTACTCCCGTTGGACCTGTTGGGCCTGTTATTCCAGTTACCCCCGTTGGACCTGTCGGGCCTATTATTCCAGTTACTCCCGTTGGACCTGTTGGGCCTGTTATCCCGGTTACTCCCGTTGCACCTGTTGGGCCTGTTATCCCGGTTACTCCCGTTGCACCTGTTATTCCAGTTGCTCCCGTTGGACCTATTGGGCCTGTTATTCCGGTTACTCCCGTTGGGCCTGTCGGACCTGTTGCTCCACTTGCTCCCGTTGGTAGAGTAAATGAGGAAATCGGTGGCAATGTCGGTCCTATTAAACTCGAATCCAGTGAACTAGCAGATAGATTTTTAGAGTTTAATCCTTCCCATTTCTTTTTCCTCTCCATATATCTCACTCCAAATAAAAATCATTTCTTAATTAAGAAAATATTAATTGTACAAAATATGATATATACAAGATGTACTATTCCAAATAAAATATTTTAAATAAAAATATTTCCTTAAATATACAAAATTCTTTTATAAAATTAACTTTTGTAAAAAACAACCAATATATTAAATAATCAATTCTGTTCATATATGGTAAAATATATCCATCGCTGATATGTCCAACTATGTAATTTTCATAGCAGCAAATTACAACTAGACTTATACAACATGATTCAAAACAAATGAAGGAGTGTTTTAAGTGAAAGGACATATTCGAAAAAGAGGAAATAAATATTGCATCGTTATTGATATCGGTCCTGATCCAGAGACAGGAAAAAGAAGACAGAAGTGGTTTTCTGGATATAAGACAAAAAAAGAAGCACAGGCCGATGTAGCAAAAAAGATTACAGAGTTGAATGAAGGAACTTTTATAGAGCCATCTAAAATTACATTAAAAGATTATCTAAATCATTGGCTAGAAATTAAAAGTATGAGCATAGAAAAGAGTACCTTTGCTGGCTATAGGGCATTTATCAACCAACATGTTATACCTAGTATAGGAATGGTCGCGCTTCATAAATTAAATGTTATGCACATTCAGAAATGCTATAAGACTGCGCTAGATAAAGGGATTGCAAGCAATTCTATTCTGCTTATGCATAGAATTTTAAAGAGCGCTTTAAACCTAGCCGTAAAACAAAATATTATGTCTCGAAATCCAGCAGATTTTGCTGAGATACCTAAAAAAGAAAAAACCCCTATCCAGACTTGGACAGAGGAAGAAGTAAAAAAATTTTTAGCTCATTCACAAGAATCACGATATCACATTGGGTATCTACTTGCAATAACTACAGGTATGCGTCTAGGAGAAGTTCTAGGGTTACGATGGCAGGACATTGATTTTGAAAAACATACCGTTACAATAAATCAAACATCTGGTCATGACAATAAAATCAAAAAAACTGCAAAAACAAATTCGTCAAAACGCACAATTCCTGTACCTAATGAAACAATAGCCGCCTTAAAAAAACATAAAATTTTAATTAATAAAGAGAAATTAAGGTTTGGTTCTGCTTATCTAGATCAAGATTTAATAAATTGTAATGAGTTTGGAAGAATCATAAAAAGAGCACCTTTCAGAAAAGGTTTCATTAGGGCGACACACAAAGTAGGTATAAAAGAAATTAAATTCCATGATTTAAGACATACACATGCAACTATACTATTTAAACAAGGAGTTAACCCTAAAATCATCAGTGAGAGATTAGGTCATACAGATATTTCAATGACATTAAGTATCTATTCTCATGTTTTACCGAATATGCAAGAAGAAGCCGTTAAAAACTTTGGTAAAAGCATCTTTGGATAACGTATGTTTGCAAAATGTTTGCAATTCATAAAAATAGGTCAAACAAACGTTGTTATATCAAGGTTTGTTTAACCTATCATCTTATATTCTTGATA
>NZ_JALNUG010000030.1:0-40846 GCF_026540675.1 Bacillus sp. GC_Bacil_1 | reverse complement strand
AGATGAAGATAAAGATAAAATGGAATCTTGACATAAATCAAGAAACGAAAAGAGGGGGTGACAATATGTCTGAAACTATGGGGAGTCGCATACAAAAGGTTCGTAAAGAAAAAGGAATAAGACAATATGAACTTGCTGAAGCGATTGGTGTAAATCATACAGCAATTTCACTTTACGAATCCGGTAAAAGGGAACCACGTAAAGATATACTTGAAAAGATCGCTCTTGTGACTAATGTTTCTATTGATTACCTTTATGGATTAACTGATAACAAGGTTTTAAATCAGGACAAGTTAAATAAAGAAGAAATAGAAGCAGCAAAGCTTATGGAACGTATCATGAAGTTACCACCTGAGAAGAGAAATATAATTAATAATTTAATCGATAACTTTTAAAAACAAAAAAGAGAGCTTCTCAGCTCTCAACATTTTTCCCTCATATTCTTCTTTTTTCGGCAATCATCTGTTATGATGAGGGATAGATACATACTTTTTTAAACAACTAACTTTATATAAAAATAAAAAAACCCCCGACAGAAGTTTTTAGATGGTAGAAGGTTGGTCGCCAGAACACCATTTAAAAACCGGAAACAGAGGTTTTGTGCATACGTTAATTTAATTGATACTTTGATAGTATCATAAACTCAAAAAAACGTAAATACAAATCCTTTATTTTGCTATACCCAATTTTTGTCGGGGTAAGAAAATGGAGGATTTTTTATTATGGCTAAAATGAAGAAATGGAAATTAGAAAGAGAATATGTACAGGTTCCAAATGAAACGGCGGTTGCAGTTGAATTGCGTGAATCAGAACCGGAAGAATGTATTTCACTACAAGCATTAGGATTGATAGTTAACCTTTGGTCTTACAATACAGAAGAATGGGAATTACATAAAACAGAATTGTACAAGCGTTATGGTAAAAACAAAGAAACATCCGTAAAGAATGCTTGGAAAGAGTTAATGGATGCTAACTACATCATTGAATATAAGTTCCGTGTAGGTAAGCAATGGGATTACGAATACTACTATCGTATTAAGCCTTTCACAGATGAAGAACGTAAAGAAATCCTTGCTTATGCTGAAAAAGAACACGGTCAAATTTGGGGACTTGATTTTCAAGACCTCAAAATGAAGACCTCAAAATCAAGAGATAATAAAAAAGAATTAAAGAAAGATATTATTAAAGAAAAAGAAGAAGAAGAAATTATAACTAACCTTGTTACTGAATCTATGATTCTTGATTTAATGAATCAAAAGATTAAAGAACGAGAGATTACAAACACAAAAACTATTAAAGCTATCCACGATGTCGTATCTAAATGTAAAGCAATTGGATCGACAGATTTAACTGCAGCTGAAAACTATGTAATCAAAGTTGTGGAAGAAAAGATGTCTAAGCTTGGCCAGAAACAGAAAGTAAGACAAGGTAAAGCAAAAGTATCCGGTTCTAAATATGTGCGTACTGAAATGACTCCGGAATGGGTTGGAGAAGAAGAGAATGAATCATCAACTGTGGAAGACGACGGACAAGCTAAAGAAGATTTAGAGGAAAATCAGAAACGCTTAGATGCTTTATTAGGTAAAAATAAAAAAGAAGAGAACTGATTAACAGCCCTCTTCCACAAAGAGTAAAATAATGTAATATTTTACCGCTACTAATTGGTAAACTTTTCTTTTATAGTGGAATTATATTACAACAAATCTTTGTTTTGAAGTAACATCTTAGAGTAAACAGCCATATGTTTAGCGTACTTACCTTGTTCGCGTCCATTTAACTTGTTGTAGTCTCTTTTAACATCACTTAATAGTAAATCTAGCAGAGAGTCATCTCGTTCGTCATTGAAGCCGAGAAGGACGTCTGATGAAACGCCAAAAATGGAACAAAGAGCTTTTATACTTTCCACATCAGGTTGATGACGATCTGTTTCCCAATGTTTAATTTGACCTAGACTAAAACCATACTTATCAGCAAATTCATCTTGTGTAAGCCCTAATCTTTTTCTAAAAAATTTTATTTTCTGTCCAATTGTATTCATATTTTAAGTATAGTAATTGTTGTATTTATATACCATAAAAGTTAGATATACAATCTATAAAGTTAATTTAACTAACTTTAATTCATGTAAAAAATAAATATAGAACGATTGTTCTGTTAGTGGTAAAATATTCATGTACTATTAAATCATTAGTTAATATGCAAAATTGCATGTGCACCGAAATCTTGATTTATAGCGATAAAAAAACTTTCTCAATATTTAATTTGCAAGTGTATTGGTAAAATTGTAAAAATTCGTGATAAAATTTGTTTAACAAAAAAATGAACGAAAAAAGACCCATATGAGCGTGTTATCAAGGAGGCTCCTACACTCACCTTAATAACCGTTCCCTAACCATCGCTTAGGAAACACTTGCCACATACGAGTCACATCTAAGTATAACACAAAAATGCAATATTCTTCCCTCGTATTTTGTTTCCGCCTTGAGAAAATCCTGTTAGGATGTGGTTCGTTTTTCTGGAAGGGGAATATTGTTGTGGAAAGATTAATTAAAAAGTTAGATGCAGAAAGAGAAAGCAAAGATATCAAAGTTAGAGGATTAGCAAGAATAACTGGAATAGACCGAAGTGTAATTGAAGAAGGTTTATCAGGCAAAACACAAGAAATGAAATTAGAGAATTTTATCCCTGTTGCATCTAATGTGTACGAAGATCATTCAACTAGAAAAGAAGTCATTAACAATTTTATTCTACGATGCGAGAAGGATTTAAACATTGTGAAGGCACTTTGTTACTGCCAAGGTCAAGGCGAATACGACGTGATCTCACAACTTATAGATAAACACCAAGGAACTAGGACGTTAAAAAAATACTTAACTATATTTGAACTATATAATCAACGAAACTTGAATAAGAAGACAGGCAAGGAATTAGAGAAGGCGCTTGATGAAGAAACATTTTCTAAATTACCAGAATGCCAGGTACTAGTGAACATGCTATATGGATTTGCAATGTACGACATTCCGAACTGTCGGGCGATCGTTCCTTATTCAGAAAAAGCAAAAGAAAAAATACCTTTAATTAAAAATAAATTCATTCGAGAATGTCTTGAAATGCAATATAAAGAGAGAGCTGCATATATCAGACTATTATCGGATGAAGTAGAAAAATCTCGTAAGGTATGCTGGGACATTATTGATGCAAAGTCAGACTATCAGATGATAAAGGCATCAGCGTATTGTTGCTTAGGGGAAAGCTACCAATATGAATGCTTGGAAACGTCTGAAAAATATCTCTTAAAAGCCATTGAATTATTAGAAGAAAATAAAATTGATAAAAAATCAAAAAAATATTGCTCGTTTAAGACAACTTTATGCCATATATATATAGACAATGCTTTCCACATTGAAAAAATTGATCGCAATTTTCTAGATGTAGGAGAAGAAGCACATTACCAACTTAAATTCGGCGATGCTGAACTAGGGGAAAAATTATATTCCGAAATGAAGATGACGCCCCATCGAAAAGCATCCCGCGCTAAAGTGAAAGGTGATATAATAGCTTTAAAAGAAGCATTGGTTGATTTTGAAAGAACAGGGAATTTATTCTATGCGAATGGCATAAAAAGAGAGATATTAAAGGACGAGGTGGAGTAAAATGAAAAGTTTATTATTAAGCTTAATTTTATCATTAGGACTAGGAACAGGTGCAGCAAGCACTCAAGCTGATACACAAGTTGCTCAAGCATCTGTAGATCAACCGGTTGTACAATACATGATGGTTGATCCAGGCGGTCACTAAGAACAAATAACAACTACATATAATCAATTCGAAAGACGTTACTATTAATTTAGTGACGTCTTTCCTACTTTCTGGGAAAGGCTGATTTTATATCACGTGATTAAAAAACCAGCCACCTAAAATATACCAATATAAACTGGGGAGGAAAATTACTATGATGAATCAAGGGGCAGCTTTACAAATCGAGAAAGAAGTTAGTGTGGAGGAAAGAGTACATAAATTAAGTATCATCATGAAGAAGGCAGAACAAGGCGATTTGAAAGCAATTGCACTTTTAGAACAAATTAATATGTTGACGAAATAAGAGCTTCGGCTCTTTTTTTATTCAAGATAGGACCAGTGTACTCATCACTTTCTAACCGGCTGTTAAAGTATGTTTTTAATAAAAAAATATGAAGAACATATTATAAAAAGCATAAGCATATTAATTTTTTAAGATTTTTGTTATAATCATTTTAGTACTACTACAGTAATACTTGTTTGTCCATAATAAAAAGAGAGAGGTTGCACCCTCTCCCTTGGTAACTGATATCGTAAATCGATCGGTTGCTAAATATTATTTACGTTTAGAAGACTTACCACGCTTGCGAGGCTGACGGTGAGTCTTCTTTTTATTTTTAGAAGTAAGTTTTTTAAATCCGTAGGTAACTGCTTCTTTTATGATAGTTCTTAAGATTTCTAGCACAATCAATATAGCGATCTCCATGTATGCACCTCCTCTCCCTCTAAAAATACTTGAGAAAGGATAGCAAGCCGACCGCCTAACGTTATCAGTTGGTTTTATCATAACATGAAAAATGACGAAAAAAGTAATGAGTGTTATCAAAAATAGATATATTTTCTACATTTTTTAAAGTTTTTTTAATTTTTGCCCTAGAATATAATTTCACATACCACAATGGAAGTATTTTATTTAAATATGTATACAGGGGAATTGCATGATATTGAAAGGGATATCGCTATTAATAGCAAAATAGTTATCAATATTACTATTGCTATCTTTATCTTTATCTTATAAACTATCAATAGTAAAATTGCTAGCAATATTAATAGTACTAGCAATATCATTATTGAAAGTTGAGGTGCTAATGTTATGACTGAAATCATTGCTGTATCAACGAACAAGGGCGGTGTACTGAAAACAACTTCCGTCACAAATTTAGCTGGTGTTTATGCAAGAGAAGGTAAGAAAGTTTTAATTATAGATACTGATAATCAGGGAAATGCAATCATGAGTTTTGGTAAAAATCCTCGTAAATGCAAAGTAACTATTTATGATATTTTGATTCATGGCGATATGGCTGAGAAAGGAATTATAAACGTACATAAGAATATTGACATGATTCCAGCTAACCATGATATGTCTAAATTTGATTTTAAAATTCTTCCTAATTTAAATATGTATCCGAATATGTTTGGATTATTGGCTGTAGCAATGAGAGATATTGTGGATCTATACGATGTGATTTTAATTGATACCCCACCAACTTTAGGATTAGTACAAGGTAACGTACTAGCTTTTGCAAATAAAGTTTTAATCCCATTCCAACCAGAAGCTTATTCTGTAGAATCATTACAAAATATATTAGAAATGATTAAGGAGTTTAAAGAAAAGAAAAATCCTAATTTAGAAATAGCAGGTGTTTTCGCAACATTGGTTGATGGTAGGACAAATATTCATAAAGCATTTATTGATAAAGCTAAAAAATATTGTAAGAAGAATAAAATTAATTTTTTAGAAACAGTAATCCCACAATCGGTTAGATTTGCGAACGCTGTAGCATATGAAGGGAAACCAGCGGTAATCCATGAACCTTATCATGAGGTTTCTCGATCTTACTTTAAATTAGTAAAGGAGATGTCATAGATGGCTAAGAAAAAGGAAACTATACTTGATTTTGATAATGATCCGGAAATTGTAGAAGAAGAAGGAAAAGAAGAAAATCCTCCTGTAGTTAATGATGGTGCTAATGATAATGGTAGTAATAGCAATAGTAATATTAATAGCAATAATGCTAGCATTTTGTCATCTGTCCTATCCAAGACTACAAAAAAGCCGAAGAAGATTTATACAGGATTTTATTTAGATGAACCTGTTAAAAAAACAATTGATAAAGTCGTAAAACAAAACAAAGATACGAATAAATCAGAGCTTGTAAATGACCTTCTAACAGAAGCGTTTAAACAAGCCGGATTAATGAAATAGGCCCCGCAATTAAGCAGGGCTTTTTCTTATGACTTCACTGCTAGTTTATCCATAAAATCATGTATGGATGTCGCTTGAAAAATACGTAAATTGGAGGATTGGATATCATATTTTTTATCAGTGATTATGAGGATGTTAGGGAAGAATTTTGATTCTTTTGGTTGCCACGATTCGTCGTGCCATTCCTGACTGTGGAAATATAACTCATACCTGTTAATCTTATCTTGCATAATCTTCTTGCTGTAAACGGACTTCTGCACTTCAATAAAGAATGGAGATCTGCGCCATATTGTAAATGCATCTGGTTCCATAAATTCTTTACCGTACTTTGGTTCTACTTTAAATAGTTTCGGTTTTTCATAATGAATGAGTTGTTTATATACATCCACAATGCCGAGGAAGTGGGGAATCTTTTGGCTAGTCTTTCGAATGGTAGAAGGTTGAGGGAAATATATAAATGGCTGCTGTGTGATATTGGCATCCACATGACCGTCTCTCCTTAATCGTTTCATGACTGTATTGCAGCAAGTAACTGCGTTTTTTACTCCTTGAAAATACAAATCGATAATATCATCCCTAGACATGCATCTGAAACGCTTCAAATCGCCCAGTATCGCTTTATCTCTACTATTCATCATCTAACACCCCAAACAATTTAATATCTTCTTGTGGATGATTCTGAAGCTTCATATCCTCTTTCGGAATGCGATAAGATTCAACAATTTGTTTCGCTTTGCTTAATTCTAAAAATGGAGCTTGCACTTTCTTTAGTCCGTTTAGTTTTAGAATCATTTGGCCCGATTGTTCCAAGTATTCTGAACCAGGTGTACCCATGATATTACTGTTGATTGTATCGGCACATTTAAAGCCCATTCTTACTGTCATATTGAGTTTTAACTTACCATCTAATACTTTTGCATCAGGACGTTGCGTAGAAAGCATGAGGAAGACTCCTAGCGCTCTACCGACAGCCGATATCTTTTCGATTGTGGACATACATTCCTTTTCGTCTTGCAACATGGCCACTTCATCAATAGCAAGTAAGATATACGGCTTCTGATTATCAGGATTCAATTTGTTGTATTCATCGATATGGTCCACTTCATACTCTTCCATCAACTTTCTACGTTCGCGTATTTCCTTCCACACTTTTTGCAGCATTATCTTCATTTCAATTTCTTCCATGCAAACCTCTTTTACGTGTTTGACTCTTCGTAAAAAATGAAATTCAGAGTTTTTTAAGTCGCCCAGGTACAAATGTAATTTATCTGGGGACATGTATTGAATAAGTGTGGACAACACAACACGTACCATACTACTTTTCCCGCTTCCTGTTTCCCCAGCTATAAGTAAATGTGGTGTATTTGAACCAACCATGTCGTATACAATCATATTTCCGAATTGGTCACGCCCTGCCACAACAGGAAGACGATGTTGTTTTAGTAACGGCTGCCATTTCTTATAACTGTAATTGTATGGTTGTAATCCGGCATCCGAATGAAACACATTGAGGACAAACTTTTTAATATCACCTTCAATCGATACATTACGTCCTAATATTTGTTGAAAACAAAACCATTTCTTTTCAATTGTCTTCGGATCCAAACCATTCGGAATGGTAAATACATATCTAACACTATCTTTTGTGGAAGAAACGGAATGTATCTTTGGATAAATTGGTACTTTCCCACCTCTTGTTTGATGGTCCATAAATAACCCTGCTTTTCCGAATACCTCTATAAGTTGGTTCTTTAAATTTTGTTTATGAATCCACTCTTTGATGATTCCCATTTCACATCCTCCTAGAACATGATTAAGATTTTGATAAATACATAGCCAATGAAACAAACTCCCCCTATTCTCATTCCGTGATACATTCCATCGCTTAAAAGTTTAGCGGCTGCAACGTGATCATTCTTTACAAGGTGTTTCTCTAATATTGCTCCACCAATTGTTGTTGCTCCTAAAACGCCTAAAGAAATAAATGTAGTTATCATATAAAACTCTCCTTTATAAACAGAATTTAGAATCCTTTTATTACATGGGTTTATAGGTCTAATACCTTGATAGCGTTACTTTGGTAGCTAACTTGATAGCTACTTTGATAGTACAAATACTAGTTACCTTGATAGCAATTATGCTATTTACTTTGGTATCTACTTTGATAATAAGTTTGATAGCTACTTTGGTAGTGACCTTGATAAAGCATATGGTGTATAGCTTGGACAATTTCTTATTTTTTTGCATTAGTTTAAAAAAGTAAGAAATAGGTCAAGCTGTGATTGAGGTGATAAGCGTGTTCGGATTAGGAAAAAAACGCACAAAATTTGGTCACTATCTCGATAGGAATGGGATAGCTCAAATCGAATTAGAAAGAACATCGAAACTAAGTACAGCAACAATTTCTAAAGTGTGTAATGATAAAAAATATAGACCGAAGTTTTCCACAATAATTCAAATTGTTAAGGGGATGAAGAAGTTAGGGAAGAACATAGATGAAAATGATTTCTGGATGTAATTAGATAAAAATCTTACAATTTTCTTCTTTAATTTTGATATAATCATATAGTTGGTAATATCAATTAGGGGGAAACGTTTATGAAAAAAGCTTTCAAATTCGGTTGTTTTGGGTTTATTGCATTATTTGTAATACTTGTTATTGCACTAATTATCGATATATCTAATGACGATCCAAAAGAAAAAAGTAAACCGAAAGAAACTGCTACAGTAACTGCAAAATGGGAAGAAAAAATTAAAGAAGTTGCATCGAGTGATAAATCTACAACTGAAAAGTTTGATGAAGTAAGCAAATACGCTCAAGGTTACAAACCATCCAAAGATGAAGTTAAACAATTCGGTGACGAAATTATTAAAGAATATAAAGATAAAAACTATATTAAAGATGTATCTAACCATGAATACATGCTAAAAAACCTTTTCAAATCACAAATTGTTGATAAAAATGCATCAGATAAAAATTTAAAAGATTTTGCTTTTGATTTCTGGCAAAACTCTAAATATAATTACCGTGGTGTTGAAAATGCAACAAGTAGCGCTACTCAAGCTAATGAGCGCCAAATGGATAAAGCTTTAAGTAAAATGAATAAATAGAAGAAATAAAAAAGCCGCCCAACAGGACGGCTCTTATCTTTTATTAAACTATTCTTTTGTATAGAAATATTTAAGTCCTTTAGCATCTAACCATGCTGTTGCTCGATCTAGTTCATTACCTTGGCGGTAATTTGTCTCAAATCTAACTAAACCTTGCTTGTCCCCACCAGAAATGATACGAGATTCATACCCTAAAGAATCCATTATCCCTAAAATTTCTGGTACTAACGCTGTTCCAAATTCATACGTAACAACTTTATTAAATTTATCCACTATAATCTCCACCTTTCCTGCTTCTTGTGTGCTATTTGATTTTTTAATGCTAGATGCTCTATTCACACATTGATTTTTAAACCACTGAACACGTCCTTCATCTAACATTCGATGTGGACAGTACTTTCCGTTTCGTTCTTGATGAGTCTTAACTTTACTAATTGGTATATCAAACTGAATCATTAATTGAGCAATAACTTCAATTGTATTCAATTCAGCCTTGCGATACCTTTCTCCACCTGATTGTGAATAGCAAATTTCAATTCCGATACTATGACGATTCCCTCTTCCGTTAGCGCCATCTCCTGCATGCCATGCGTTTCTGTTAAAAGGAATTAATTGAATAGCTTCTTTGTCGTCCGCAGCTATATGAAACGATGTTCCAGTGCTATTGTTAGCGACATTATTTCGCTCATTTATAGCTGGAGCATCGTTATACGTATTGTGGAATGTAATCTCGGTTGGATTCATCTCATGCGGACATAAAGCATCGTATCGACTTTTTGACACTAACATTTGTTTAATATCCATTATTCAACATCTCCTTTTTTATCTTCTTGTTTTTGTTTACCGCCCAAAACCTCAACTGCATTTGTCAAAGATTGTGGAAGGGGAATTCCCATTTTTCCTGCATTTTCTAAAAGTGAAAGCAATTCATTTCCGATAAAGAAAAAGATTGTAGCTTCACGAATAGCACTATTTGTCCCTATGGCTGCATCAGCTTGAGCGGCTGCTCCGACCAAAAGAAAAAGCACCACCTTTTTGGCGATGCCTTTGAATCCTACTTTACTTTTTAATTCTCCGTTATATCCTGCTGCAATTACTCCTGTGATATAGTCGATAGCTGCCATGATTAGTAGAACCCTCAATGTTGTATCCCACCCTCCCAAAAAGTACCCGCAGAAACCACCGAAGGTAAAAATAAATGATTTTATTAATACATCAATACGATCCACATTCTTTCCTCCTTTGCAAAATAAAAAATCCTGCTTATGCACGCTTTTACTAACAATTATCAATACAACTATTTATAATTATTAATTGCATTTGTTTGTTGTAGAGCTTTAACAATATATCACCTACCTTTTTTTACGTTGTTATTCGTTTCCAATCCGATACCAATGCAGTACCTGTTGCTATGTAGCCAATACCACCAACAACAGCGATTTGACCTATAAACAAAGGCGTAGCGGCAATCGAAGTTAATGTTTGATCTGTCTGACATGTAGATGTAACTATAGATCCTTCATTGCCTAGCGCTTTTCCTGATGTAAGTATTCTCGCTGAGTTAGCCGTATTATTTTTAAGACTGTTCAACATATAAGAAACCGAACTCGTTGTGTCTCCGCCAACAAGTAAAGCATATGAAGCGTCTGACATATTACGAACTTTATTGCTAATAACATGCGATTTGATATTTGGTCTAATGAACACTTGTGTGCCGCCATCAAATTCATTGTCTGTTATTGTTTGATAATCACAATATGAAACATAAAATGGATTTGATGTGCTCCCTTTAATTTTATTCTTTGAGTAAATAGCAGTTCCACCTACACCAACATGCCTGATGCCATTGACACAACTTTCAAGTTCATTATTCTCTACAATAATATATTTATCTATATCAGATTCTACACGAACCCCATAAAGACAGTTCTTTATTTTATTATTTAATGCTCTGACAAATTTATATAATGTATCTGTAACGTAGATACCATCAACGGCATTAGACCCTTCGATTTCACATTTTTCAATGATTCCTGACCCTGCACCACTAAAACGAATAACATGGACACCTGTTGAACTTAGGTTTTTCAGTTTACTATTAGATACTGTGCAATAACTAGATTGTAAAGACATTGGTAAATTATTAGATACTAAGATACATTCTCTTAAATGAGAATAATTTAAGTTAACGTTATCTATATGAGCATCTAATGTTTCCCAGATGCATATGTTTTGTCTATCAGTCCTATCAATAGTGATTTCTTTCAAATAAGCTGTTTCTGAGTAAGCTACTGCAATTCCATAGCCTCCACCTATATTTCCTGGAAGATTTCTAATAATCAACCCTTCAGCTCTAAAATTATTAATCCTATAAGCTATAATTCCACTGCAAGTACTTGTAGAATTTGTGCATATCACTTTATCCATATTTCCATCTAATATCATTTTACCTCTAAATGATATATTTTTTTTTATAGGTACCGAAGCATCATAATCCAAAGATATTCTCGGATTACCTGAATTATCGACTCTTGTAGTGAAAAAACCAATACCATTCGGGTATGTCCCGCCTAACATAGTTATCATAGCGCCATTTGATTCGACTATCATGTTATCGTATAACACTACTGGTACACCATCAAAGACATAATCATTTTTAGGGATTTTAACTGTCCCTATTCCGTTATTTTTTGCATAATCAAATGTACGTTGAAATCGAGGTCTATCAGTTTTTTCGGGATAAGTAACAGGGAATTGATCTACGCTTATTTGTAAATTGTTCAGAATTTGAATTTGGGTTGCGTTTTTCTGAAATTCTTCATCCAAACGTGATTTTAAAGTTTCATGAGCAGTTCCCTCCGTGTCTATTCTTGCCTGTGCAGCTTCAACTGATGAATCGCCATTAATAACAATTTCGTTTAATTGCTTTTGTATATTAATAGATAATTCATTGGCTTGTTCTGCAAATTCTTTTGCATCGTGAGCTTCTCTATAGGCTTCGCTATTCAATACATCTAATTGCATTTGTTCTAGTTGCCAAATCAATTCTTCTAATTGAGAAATATAAGTTTTAGATGGAATCCTATTAGTCAATGCATCTGGTAATGAAACGATAACAAAATCTTGAGTTGTAGCTTTTACAGTTGAATTCTTCTCTACAGTAAAATATGCTTGTTTAGATTTCCCCACAGATGCGAATGTTTGCGCTGGGAATGTATATTCAAAATGACCTTTCGCTGCATCTATCATAACGATTCCGTTTTTATCCCTTACAGAAGTATTGTCAGGTTTAGAGCATTCGAAATATACGTCACTTCCAGTTAGGTTATATGGAATAAAACCGTCAACAACATATACATCCACGGTATTACTGGATTTATCACCTACCCTTCCAGTGACAATAGAATTGAGTTGAGCGTGTTGTGTTTTATTAATGTCTAAAATCAGTTTAGTTTTCATGTCATCAATCCTTATTAATTAGATTTAGCTGCTTGTACTGCTTGTTGTTGCAAGTTAGCTAAACAATCTGAGCACACATTTAACGTGCCTAACTTATGCAAATGAGCATTCTTTTTGCACATATCACAAAATGTATCTGTTTTACGTAAATAAACCTGGTCATGATCTGAGAAAATTTCAACTACATCACCAGGTTTCACGCCGATATCGGCTAATTTATCTAAAGGAACTTTTACTGAACCATCTTCATTAATTGTTACTGTAACACCTAAATATTGATATGCCATGCGGACCTCCTAAATTGAAATGTTAATAAACGCCCATCCGCTTGAACCTATATGAAGGTAGGCTCCCCATCCTTTACTCCCATTCATATATTTGATAGTTCCTAAAGCGTCAGGACCGCCACCAGCAATATTCACTCCTTGCGTACTCACTTGAGTATTAAACGCCACCGTACCGTTTGTATTGAATGTAATTCCATTTGTTCCTTTTACGAATAAACGATCTCCGGACAATATATCCATGTTACTTGAAGCATCTAAGCGAATAAGATTAGCGAATGTACTAATTTGTTTATCTGAACGAAAATCGATTCCGTTTATACCAGTTAGAACAATGGAATTTTCTCCATTGATTGTTGTATTTCCATTCAAGTCAAACTTAATAAGACTTGCGAACCCAGTCTTACCATCAAAATCTTTCCCTTTTACAATCCCTATGTTCGCAGTATACCTACCATTAAAGGGTTGTTGAGAAATCATTAGTGTGCCATCAGCTATATTGTTATAGTCAACATTTGAATGCATTAATATTGTTGGTTGAATTTCGTTGTATAAGTTTTTGTAATATCCAATAAATAACCGGTTTAAATTTGATTCCATTAACCTAATAAATTGTTTTTGCAAGTTTACATACGTTGTTCCGTCGTCGGTTCGTATTGTAGAACCGACAATCTCGCCACCTCGTACTAAGTTACCGTTTAATGTCCCAGCTGTAATGAAATCGGCGACGATCCTTCCATCCATTGTGATTGCTGTATTATATGGTCCATTAATGCCTGTGGAGGAATAACCGAAACCATTGATATTCCATTGCCACACTTTTTTAGCGGTTCTTTCATCAGCTGTATCCATAATCAAAATTCTTTCTGGATATATACGAACATGGCCACCAAAACCGCTATTGATTAAATTCGTAGCATTCTCTCGTGCTTGTTCTAATATAGAACTTTCCATGTTATTAACATTTTTTTCTATGTTATCAACTCTACCTGTTATATCAGCGAAGGACTCTTTATAATTACCTAATGTCAATTCGATATATTCATCATTGATAGGGTCGTATTTGTAATGAATAACTTTAGCTTCAATTTCGAAACCGTCTTCTTCGTGTATAACTGTTACTGTATCTCCCATATATACACGTTGTAATACCGCAAAATCTTTATATTCTTCAGTTTGTGACAACTCTTGAAACTCTACTTTATATGTCGCTTTCGGAAAATCAACATGATGTTCATCGTACATTTTTTTAGCAGCATCGCGTAACATTTCATATGCTTGTGGTAACGGAACTGCGTCTTCGTCGTCAGCGTAATCGCCAACGGCTGCTTTTATATGATCGAATTCAACAACTCTAATTTTAGGCTTAATGTACTTGCTAATGTTATAGCTGTCCACATACTTCTCTGGTAACAATAGTCCATCAAAACCTTTTGGCATCATCCGAGTAATAACATTTGTCCAATCAACGTCTGATTCATATCCCAATAAATCTTTCTTATGTTGAATCACAACGCCACGATCTCTACCCCGATCTCTTAGCATGTGGACGGTGAAATTATCCCTTTTTAATTCCCCGCCCCAACGACTAAGGAAAGAATTGTCCTGACTGTTATCAAGTATTGCTTCGACTGGATTTTTACCAACTAAACGAGAACTAGCAATTGTACTTATATCGCTAATGAAATTAAAATTAGTGCTATATTGCACACGTTCTTTCATTTGTTGTAATGCTGCTTGTCCATCCTTTTCTTGAATAAATGTATCTTCAATTAAGTTATCAACGAGATCATAGAATACGTGATAACAAAATACATGTAATTCACCCATAGAAGGCGCTGGCCTTGCTACACGAAACAATTGATCACCGTCAGGTGTTGGCGCTTTGATTAAACATTGACCACCTATTTCTAATCCATGTGGGGCGAATAACGGATATTTAAAACTTAAGACATATAAACCATTTAATTCTTCTTCGATAACTGCATCGTAAATATTATCATCTAAAATACCTATACCATTGTGTGTAAAATCTGTTTCAGTTGGTTTATATAGTGTAATCATAAGTAACGCCACCTTGGATCAATTTGTACACTCGTAACAGTTCCAGTCCATTTTATTGTGTTTTCACCTTCAGAGAATGTGGGAAAATTACCGATCATATTACTATTCATCGGTGTAGTGTTCGAATATGCTTCTTTTAATTCGGAATCAATTACTACCGAACTATTTACATTTCTAATTAAGAATGAAACATCATTTATCGTAACGGTAATTGACCCACTACCATAAATCGTTATTTTAGGTAATGAATGTTTTGTACCATAGTTTACAAGAGTAGTTGTTGCAGTTATTTCCATTGGTTGTAGGATAGCGTATTCAAATGGGTCAGCTATAAAGGTCACTTCAAACTGTCCATATTCTTCAATCTCATTGTTTATATCGTCTATCTCCACTTTTTTTATCTTTCTAAACACGTTGTCATCTGTGAAAGAAAGAGTCTTTGCACTAAGTATCCATGCTTTTATACGCCTTAATAAAGGTTTAATGTTTTCATCTTCTAATAGATTAAAATTTATCTTAAAAGTAACGTCTTCATAACCATTCTTCTTTGTTAATGATCCGTTTTCTCTTCCTGGAACTTCAATTAATTCTATCTTTTCTTTTGCTGTTGGTATGTTAGGACGCTCTACCATACATAGATGATAGTCACGTCCTAACATTTCATTGATTCGAACGTCAAACACGTTACGTCCTCCCTTTACCTATATTTAACATTTGTCCTTTCTTTGCAAGCCAATCATCAGCTTTTTCGAACATTTTATTTAAATCATTGTCATTTCTAACAGTGGTGTGGAAAGTAACTTCGTTTTTAATTTCTTGTGGTTGAGACTTAACGACAGTAACCCCAGCCGAGCTCGCTAATGTGTTTCCTGCTAAATCAGGCAAATTAGAAAGTATTCCGCCCCCACTCATTGTTTTGCTTATTTTACCTATAGCGTCTCCTAGAGTTCCACCAGAAAACGTTTGAGCTTTTAAAGGTGCAAAACTTCTAGCTAAACTCATTGGCGCTAGAGAAGCCATTGCAGGAGCCGCTGAATCAGAAGAGGAAAATGCAGGTGATGCACTTCGACCCTCCACAGTTATACTCGCTGAACTAGCAAATGGATTTAATTTGTTTAAAACATCACCAGCGCTATTCCACGCTCTCGAAATTGTATTAACAATACCGTTCATTACTTTGATGATGGAATTCCATAAGCCATAGAAGAAATCAATCACACTATTTATTGGTTTATAAACGCCTTGAAGTACATCGAAAACATAATTCCAATTACTACGAACTACACTAGAAATATAATTAAATACTCCTGATACACCAGAACTCATAGTGTCCCAAGCGCCAGTTACCTTAGAAACGATATTGTTCCAAATACCTGAAGTTATAGAATAAACTACATTCCATGCGCCACCGATTCTACTTTTCACTTCATTTACTGCATTACTAATATTCGAAGTTATCGTATTCCAGACTCTCGAAATAGTAGAAGTTATTTCGCTCCATTTATTGGAGGTTGTGTTTTTAACAGAATCCCAACCCCTTGTAACAGTATCTTTTGCTTTATTTATCTTGTTTCCAATGTATCCAACGATTGCATTCCAAACATCAGAAATAAACGTCGAAACCGCGTTCCACGCTTGAGAAGTTATATTTAATACATAATTCCAACCTTGCTGTATTTTAAGTTTGATAGGGTCCAGAAATGCATTTACAGTATCAGTGATCCATTGCCACGATTCACGGATTATATTAGTAATCCAATTCCACGCTGTACTAGTTGAACTTGTGATTGCATTCCACAATTCACTGATAGTATTAACTAACATATCTCTATATTCTGTAAAAGTAGAGGAAATAGCGTTCCAAGATTCAACGATGTAAGGTTTAATCCATTCCCAGAATTGTGTTACCGGTTCTTTTATTAATTCCCATCCTAAAATGAAAGCAGTTAACAATAGTTGTAATGGTAATGTTATTATTCCGAAAAGGATATCCCACGCAGTTTGAGCGATTGTTTTCAACCCTTCCCAGAATGCAGAAAATCCTGATTTAACAGTTTCCCACGCAGTAGAGCAAATGTTAACGAATGAATCCCAAGTTGTGGAGAACCATTCGATTATACCTGTCCACAGTGTATTTGCTATCTCGCCAAATTGAGTCCAAAAATTAGACCATGCAGCTTTAAACTCTTCCCATTTCGTACTGAAGTATTCGACTATAGAATCCCAACTAGTTGATATCGTCTCCATCAAACTAGCCCAACCTTCAGATGCTCCAACAGAAATACTAGTCCATAATTCCGACATCCATGTTGTAAATTCACTCCACTTTTCTTTTAACCAGTCGGTAACTCCACCCCAGTTATTGAATATCGCAATTACAGCAACTACGATTGCAATGATCGCTACTATTGCTGCAACAACAGCAGCTACAGGAGCACCGACGAATGCCGCAATTGTTGTTACTAATGTTCCGATAGCTGTTCCAAAAGTAGTTATCCAGCCGACGACAGTCATTACAACACCTATTATCGATCCTATGGCGGATATAATCGGACCAAGTATTAAGAGAAATGGACCTAACACGGCTATGACCGCCATTATTACACCTATTACCTTTTGAGTTTCTGGCGATAAACTATTGAATGCATCTGTTAAACCTTTTACAGCATCAACAATGATTGGCATTACTTGTTCAGCTAATTCTAAAAATACTTTACCTAAAGGTTCTAAAGCTTTTTGTAGTTCTCGATAAAGTGATTGGGCCTTTTGACCAAACGCTTCCTCTTGCGTCATTACAAGGTCTTTCATTTTTCCATCTGTTCGTTCTAATTCATCATTTGCATCTGTTAAGCTATATACAACCTTGTTCCCTAAATCTTCAAATTTGACGCCAAATATTGAAACTCCAAGTTGTGTAGCCAAAACTTGATCATCCATACCTTTTAATTCATTAATAACAGCTTTAAATACATCAGCAGCAGGACGCTTACCAGCTTCAAACTCTTTCCATAAACCTTGTGTACCTTTTGACATTTGCCCCATCGCGTCAGATACACCTTTAGAACCATCTTGAACACGGATACCAAACTCTTTAACTAAATCGTTGACATAATCTAGATTGTAAGCACCTGCATCTAATCCGTTTTTTAAGATTGATAACATTTCGCCAGAAGTAAAACCAGCCTGTTTAAATAATGGAGTATATTCAGCTAAGTTATCAGTGAATTCATTTGATACATCTAGTCCCGCTTGTAATCCAGCTGTGATAACATCTAACGCTTGATCTCCAGTCAGTCCATATTGTGTCATTAAGGCTGAAGCACCACGAGTTGTTTCGTTTAAATCTACATCAAAAGTTTTAGATAATGCCATAACACCTTCTGTGACACTTTGCAGTTCCTCAAGTGGAACTTGCTTCATGTTTTGCCATACTCTCATGACAGCATTATCAACTTCTCGTAAATTCTCGCCCCATCCGTGTAAGAATACCTCTTCAGCTACTTTACCCACATTCTCAGCACCTTTAGCCGTTAGGCCTAAAGACGCTTGAATTTGCTTTTGCGAAGTATCAAAGTCATTCGCCCATTTTCCTGTAATGCCCATTACACCAGCAATTGCAGGAGTTACAGTGCTGGTTAAGTTAGAACCGATTTCTTTTGTCTTTTCTCCTACTTCTTTTAATTTATTACCTGTTCGTTCAGCAACATTTGCTTGTTCTCTTAAAGATGTACTTGTTTGTTCAACTTCATTTTTTAATCGCATTTCAGCGGTTCTAGCTTCATTTAATTTTGTTTCTAATTTGTTAACTTCAGCTGAATTTGAGCCATATGCGCTTTTTGCTGCTTCTAGTTGTTGTTCTAGGTTTTTAACTGAACGTGCGCTTAATTCTAATTGTTCACCCAAATGTCTTTGTTGCATTTGTAGTTTTTCTGAAGCCGATAAGCTACTACCTAACGCGACACGTTCCTCTTCTAAAGCTGATTTCAATTTGTTGGTTTCTGTTACTAATAGGGATTCGGCACGTTGTAATTCACTTAACTTTTGCTTCGACTTCGCAGATTCACTATTCCGTTCCGCTTCAGCTTGCCGCGCACGATCTAACGCTTGTGTCGTCAATTGAATCTTATTTGACATTTCAGCTTCAGCAATTTGAGCTTTTCTCATTGCTTCTTCGAGCTTTTTTACTTCAGTAGAGTTTTCTCCCCACACTTGTTTCGCTCTTTGTAATTGTTGAGCCGTTTCTTGTGTCTTCCTTTTGGCTAGTTCATATTGTTTCTCAAGTGTAGATAGAGAAGATGCATGTTTATCGACTTCTGATCCAGTCAACTTCATTTGCGTTTGTGTCAACTTTAATTCTTGATTCAAGGCTCTATTTTCGCGGTTTATATCGTTAATATTCTTTTTATAATCGGCTGTATCAGCTCTAAACTTTATTACCGTTTCCTTTGAAGGAGTAGCCATTTATTTTCCACTCTCCTTTTCCTGGATATAGGCTTTCCATCCTTCGTAAGCACTTTTGTTTTCCGCTATCCTTTGAACGTCACGTAAAGGTAAATGCCAGAATGTTTCCTCCGAAATTTCGAAAATAAAAACGTAGAGACTATACAAGTCCGCTATGCATTCTACCTCGAAGTTTGGAAGTTTTAAGCCTTTTTTCCAGCTTGTTTTTGGAAATTGCCAGCCATATTATTTTTTTGTTTTTCTTTAGCTAATACAGCCCCAAAAATTTCAAACGCTTCAGAAATGTTGATTTCGTATTGTTTCGTGAATGATTCAAAATCAAGGAATTCTTTTTGGTTAGCTTGACGATAAGAAGCGTAAACAACACGAATAGCATCTAATAAATCAAGATTTTGAGAACCTCCGCCAGCAACTAATAAAGTCCCTAAAAATGTTTTATTGATAATACCTTCTTTTTCTAAAGTGAATAAAGTCCATGCATTCAAATTCGCATTAACTTTTACTTCCTTTTCCTCTCTTGTTTCCGGGTTTACTAATGTGATAGTTTCCAACATATAAATCTCTCCTTTTAGACAAAATTAAAGAGCGCTAACTAGAGCGCCCTAAGTATTTTTATATTTTTTTATTATGGAGTAACCGTTTTTTGTAGTTCGGCAGGATCAAACTTAGTTAACCATTTCGTTTGAATGTCCGCTGGTAAGTTAATACCTTCGTAATAGAATTCCCCGTAAGCATCTGGTAAAGCTGTAATTTCTAATTCGAATTCAGCTAATTCATCCGCTCCATTTTCAATACTCTTCACAAATCCAGTAGCAGCAGAACATGCAGGGAACGCAATTAAACGGTTGTTTTCTTCAAACGTATCGTATTCTTCAGCAACAAACGCGAAATCTTTACCCACACTATCAATCCCATAAGAGTAAACATTATCAATCAAACCATCATTTTTAAGCCCAAAAATGTCACGAGCAACTTTTAATTCCATATGACCCGAAATTTTAACCGTTACTTGTGTTGGTTTAGATTTTTTCTTTTTAGTTACACCGCCGCAAATTTTTGCGATTGATTTGATTTCTGTTTCTGCATCTAATTTACCAATACATCCGAAAGGGCTTGTTACTGATTCACCTTTAAAAAGTATACTTGCGTTCTTAATCTCGACGGCATCAAATGTGTCAATAGTAGTTGTAGGCATTTAATTTCCTCCTAATGTCTTATTAATTTCTTCTATCAAGGCTTTATTAAGCTCTTCGACAGATTTATTTGTTTCTCTATCCACACCATGTAACATGAAATCTTCAGGCTTGTTCCCCTTACTTTTACCGACACCCAAATCAGGAAACACCAGGTAAGCGTATTTGACTTTAGGTTTTAAGGTTAAAGTTAGGTTTTCTTTTAAAGTTCCTTGAATAGACTTAGATAGTTTGGCATGTGGTTTCTTTCTATCTGAAATAGGGATTAATCCCAGGATAGACTTTTGCATAATTGGTGAAATCTTCTTTTTTAACTCTTCATTAATGATCTTCTCTGCAACGTTTGGTAATCGCTCAATATTTCTTTGATACGCTTCAAATTGCGCCGAATCAACGCTAAACTTAGCAGACAAGTTTGATATTCCTCGTTAATTCAAATGTGAGTACATCCACAAAGAATTCAGTATCTTTCTTTTTCATTCTGTCTTTGAGCGATTTATTGCAAGTGTGGCCAGTTTTAGAAAGGCTGCCCATGAATTCCAATTGTAGAGTGTCCAAGTCTTCTCTATTTTCCGAGAAGAAATAAACAGTAACTTCTTGGTTGTAATTTGTAGCGCCTGTCCTTTCGAATCCGCCAGTTTCAAACACCACATGATTAATTGTGGATAGATTAGCTTCATCTTCTTGTACAATGTCCTGGTAAACTTGAGCGCCACTGAAGAATGATTCTAAGTGCTCAACCAATTTAAGATTGTACTTTTCAATAAGTTCATTCAGTGTCATCAAGACCACCAACCTTTTGTAAATATAAATACATACCATTTTTAAAACGATCAGCTTTAATGATGCTATAAGAAACGCCACGCAATTTGAGAGTTAGGTTGTCCACATCTTTTCTCTTGAATATAGGAGCATACAACGTTTCAATCTTCATATCTAACTGTTTCCCCACACTATTCACTAGCTGTATATCAATCTCACGACACGAAAGTTCTGCAAATCTAAGTTTGATAATCTCGACATTTTCATATCCAATTACTTTCTTAGTGGCATTTCGAATAGTTTTCTTCTCCATGACACTTACAAACCCGTCATTATAAGTCTTTCTATGCCGTTCGATTGCCATTACACTTCCCTCTCTTTAAGAGCTACATGTAGAATTAACCTTGAAAGTGGTTTTTCAAAGTTATCTTCAAATTGATCTAAAGCGTTGTTATATTCGTATCGAATGCGGTTTATCACTAACTCTCGTGCGGTTAAATTGACTGTTAGGTCTAATTCAGCGCCTACTAAATCATTAATATAGTAAACAGAACTACCTATTAACTTTACGATGTGATTGTCTTCTTCAACCCACGTAATCCCTAGTGCTTCTTTCACATCATCAAACAAATCAAAAGGCGACACTAACGCCGCCCCTGATTCAATTTCACTCATAAAGGTTCACCCCTTTTTTACTCTCCTGCCGCTACTGCTGGCGCTGGTGTAGGTTCAACCATTGTTGTAATATCGAATACTAAGAATGATTCATTTTCTTCAGCGCGGCCATTTGCGTACATCTTAGCGATATATAAATCTTCATCTTCGATAGCGCGAGTTTGGTCATAAACATCTAAACGTTGAGCCCCACCTAGTCCTAAGAAGTAATCTTTCGCCATACCAGCAATTAATTTACCTTTTGGTACCGCATGTGATTTAATAATCTTCCCTGGAATTGGTAATACATTATATGAATAAGTTCCGTCTGCATTTGGTCGAGTAGTGTAACCGTAAATTTTAGCCCAATAATCAAAAGGGTTTACAATCAGTAATACGTTTTCCGGATTACGTTTTCCATCTTTAGTAAGAGGCGCCATGATTTTGTTACCTAGAGTGAATGGAGATAAGTTTTTTAATTCTCCTGATACAGCTTTATCGGCGTGAACGCCGTTTGCAACTGTCAGTAAGTCTTTTAACATTCCTATAGGTTGATCTTTACCAGTACCATTAACGATTGCTAATTCTAGAGCGATTTTTAATGATTCTACTAATACAGTACGAACATAACGATCTAACCAAACTGGGCCAAGATCCAACATTGATTTACATACAGGCATGAAAGCGGATAGTTTGTATTGGTTAACATCAATCGTTTCAAAACCTTCGTCTAAAAGTTCTTTATGAGCAGCGCATAATTTGCCCCAGAACGCCGTTTGAACGTCACCCTTTTTAAGAATCCATTCAGTTAAAGCGCCTACGTTAACAAAGTTGATTTCGTTTAACAACTCATGATTTTGTGTTAATTCTTCAAATACACGCTCGATTACAGTTGGCGGTACTAATGCTTCAGTACCAGCGAATGAAGCGCCTGCAATCACTTGATTATAATATTTAGTTTCTTGACTAGTTAAAGCACGTCCACCGCGTGAAGCTAAAATAGCTTGATCACTAGATTGAACAGATGCTTGTTGTAAAATTTCTTTTTGAATACCTTCAGCGAATTGAATTAATGCATTATCTACTTGTTCCGGCGTACCAGACGCTAATACCTCGCTTAATTGTTGACGATTTGCAATTTTAGATTCTAAGTCTTTACCCATTGTAAAGTACCTCCTATAGTTTGATAGATTTTAATAATGAAGCCATAAAATTTGCTGATTTTTCAGCATTTTGAATACGTTTGTCACCTTCGTTTTCGATAGGTGCTTCTTCTTCATGTTCTTCAATAACTGGTTCTTCGCTGTCCGCACTTTCTATTGAATCTACAATTTCATCACAGAAACCATAAGATTTAGCTGTTTCAGCAGTCATGTACGTTTCGTTGTCTAACAATGCTTCTAATTCGTGGAATTCACCGTTAAAACGGTTTCTATAAGATTGAATCAATGCATCGTCAACATCGCGTAACATTTTTGCTTGCTTTTCTAACGAATCAGCATTACCGTACGCATAAGTTGAAGCCCTATGAACCATCATTGTTGTATTAGATGGCATGATAATTTTGTCAGCTCCCATTGCGATTAAAGAAGCAGCAGAAGCAGCTAATCCATCCACATAAGCAGTAACTGTAGCCTTATGGCTTCTTAGGTAGTTACAAATCGCGATACCTTCAAATGCATCACCGCCACCAGAATGAATGTGTAGTTCAATTTCGTCAGCATCAATGTTGTCGAACATTTCGCGAGTCTTTTTAGCGTTAATATCGCCCCACCAACCAGCGCCAACAGTCCCATGCATATAAGCGACTACTTTTTTACTGTTCTCCTGATTCTCCATCATTAGGAACTTCGGTTGAATCTTTTCCATTTCCATCATTTTCACCCCCTTCCATAGTTCCGCTTATTCTTGCTCTCTCATAGTTCTTAGTGACATAACGTTCGTTAGCCCAATCTTCTTCTATTTGTTCTTTTCCTAATCGTTCTAATACATCGTTTATACTCATGCCACCGACTGCAAATAACTTGTCCACCGAATTAGCAAACTTAGTAAGATCGAACAATTTGAAGTTATCCATGCTAAATTTGACGTATGTTTTATTCAAATATTCGTCTCTTGTAAACATTTTTTTGTTGTATTCATTTACAATCATTTCACCGATAGGACGAACCGCGAAAAGTATGAAATTGTCAAGGTCACCTTGTTGTTCTTTCGAGCCTGGGTCCGGTATTCCACTTAATAATGATGGTGGAATGTGGAAAGCAGAAGCCACGAAATCTAGCATATCTTTAGCAAGATTTTTAATGTCTCTAGTATCTAGATTGCGAGGATCTTTACTTTGATCTTCCATTATTACGTTGTCAGGAAGGAAAAGAACTGATGCTAACTTCTCAGGGTCCATATAATCTTTCATTTTTTCTTCAAACAGTTCTTGAGCAGCTTTACCATCTTTATCTGTTAAGGAATTCATGAATCGTCCCTTGAATAGATATCTTTTTCTTCCGTTTCCACGATAGTCAGACAATGCTTTCGCAAGCAATAACCCATACGAGTTATAAAGACTATCAATAACACTGTTTATCGACTCTTTAGAAAGCTTCAAGTGTAGAACGTCTTGTTCTTTAAAATCTTTCGTTAAAAGATGATTGTTAATTGAGATGCTTTTGTAAACATACTCATTAAAACCATTAGTAGTTTCACGATGAAACGATTCGGCTACCCACAGTTCTTCTCCTATAGGTAAAATTAACGCTTCATTTTCGTAAATTAACTGATGAACAACCTTACACCAAAATTCATGAGCATTTTCGTTCTTATTTGGCGCTACATTTAATTGATAGTAGTTCAAACTTCTCTTTAACTTACCGATTCGATAAGATTCAAAGTCACAAGCCACTAAACTACGAGCAATTAAATCAATCGCAGCGTTGACATACAATTTTTTATAAGCGATTTCAGCTTTCAGTGTCATTACACTGCAATCAACCTCTGGAATCGTCCCATTATCACTTGTACCTAAAACAAAATTAAAAAGATTACGAATACCCATTTTTTCACCCCCTTTCTTAGAATGACCATACTTGCATATCGTTTAAATCGACTGCATAGTCTTCGAGATCACCGTCGAAATTGAGGGCGTGTGTGAATGCGAAAAACCCGTCAGTTTTTCTTTTGACAGGGTCGATTTTTTTATATTCTTTTGAGCCATTACCTAATTCATCCACATAAATATTCCCACAATACCAACGCATAACAGGGTCATCGTGAAAAACAATATTGTGATTGATGAATAAATGTTGGATTAACGGGTCTAACATCGCGTGGATATACGGACCGCGTCGCACTACTTCAACTCTTTCGTTAAAACCAGCTTCTTCTAATAAAGGTTTCAATAATACAGAACGGAATTTATCAATCGCGATACGTTTAATGTTGTATGTTTTCGCTTTTTCTAAAAACCAATTGATAACTCGTTTTGGCTCGATTTCTTTATCGTATACAATCGTGAAGAGTCCTTTTTCTAAACCGATATCGATAATATCTTGATTAATATCCTGCATTTTCAACGCCTGGTGCCATATGAAAGTGTGGTGAATCCAATAACTCTTCCCTTGTCGTTTAAATAGCAAACCGACGCTGCAGAAGTCGCGTAATTCTGCGTAATCCACACCACCAATACATTCATATTTGTGTAAATCATCAGGTAAAGGTTGATCTGTTGCAAGAATATCTTCATAGGTAGCGATTTTATGTTGAAATAACTGCTTAGGAATATTCATTCTTTTTGTCATAAACTCAACATGCATCGGAATGTTCGTCTGACAATCGGCCCATTCTTCTTTCATCGTTTCGAATAGCTCCGTATTATCTCTAAGAGAAGGATTAGCTTTTTCCCAGTTAGCGATATCTTCAACCTCTTCTTCTGTATCTAATTTACAAATGAAGGGGAAAATCTTGCTTTTTTCAACTTCTCCGCTTAGGATCATACGTGCTTTTTCTTTATAGTCGTCTAAAACGCCACCACGAACATAACCGTCAGTAGTTAAATAAAATGTTCTGCCGTCTTTCACTTTACCTAAAGCCGAACGGAATACTTTAATTGACTTATAATCTTCATATTCGTGAATTTCATCAAAGAAAATAGCGCCAGGACGACGACCGTCTTTTGTTCTTGCGTTAGAAGTGTTGAAATTCATATGTGATTTATTTGTTTTATGTTGGATGAGCACCTTTGTAGCATTGAATGATTTCTTTAAAACTTTATTTTTAGGGTTTTCTATTACATCTTTTACGTCATTAAATGTAGTCTTCGCTTGTTCTTCTGATGTTGCGACCCATTCAATATGATAACGATCAATACCGAATTGTTTAGATAACATATAAAAGTTTAAATATCCAGCATATCCGTTTTTACCGCCGCCACGACCCATTAATATTAATATTTGGTTCCACACTAGACGATTGCTGTCTTTGTATCTAACGCCGAATACACAAGCATTAACAAAACGTTGCCAAGAGAACAATTTGAACGAGTAATACTTAGCCGGAATATTAACACTATCTTCAATTGCTTGTACATCAACATAAACATTTGGATCATCCAAAGTTTTTCGAACTAAAGCCATTAATTGTTTCTGTTCATTACAGGAACGAATAGCCCCACTTTCCACAGACTCCATATACTCACTAATAAAAGGATGGTATTTATAAGGAAGATTAGACTTCTGCATCATCGTCGTCCACCTCTTCACTTACCGTTTTAAGTCCAAGTTCATTAAGAATCTTTAGCATTTGCGTATTAGTCTTATTCAACTCGTTAATGCTATCGTTTTTCTTCATAAATCCATTTGCACCTAGTACAGATACACCGCGTTCTTCAATATCAGCAATCAAATTGTTTTTGATATCCCACATTGCCATGTAATCCTCAACTAAATCAAGAAAATGTCCGTGAATGACACCGTTTGACCTCATTTGACCTAGTAAATCGTCACGAATCTTATCTCGTAAGTTAGTATGTTCTTTTAATGTTTCTTTCCAATGTCGCTTACGCCAGGTATCTCGGACAGTAGTTTCAGCAACGCCATATTTTGTAGCAATATCAGCGTATGACATGCCATTTTTATAGTCTTCAAAAGCCAATTCATAGTTCTTTTTTTTGATTGTCACGGTATCACCACACTTTCATTTATTAATTTAGACATCGAGATAACATGCATTTTTTCTCTGTTCCGCGCGCGAAAAGCAAAAAATAAAAAGACAAATCTCCCCCCTGCGTTGTTCGGTCCCCCAGCAAAATTGTTTCTATTTTTTACCCGGGGGGTGTCTCAGGAAATTTATCTTAAATTATTTCTTTCTCTAACTTTCGATTTGACTCATCAATAACAATGAGGCTAAAATTGCAAATCATTAAAAGAACAAGAAGAATGTTTATAAGTAAGTTAATCATTTAATAGCTAAACCAAAGAATAGCTCAGCATATTCAATAACAATGTGAGCTTCTGTTAATGACATGTTTAGATAATGTTCTAACCAATGTTCACGTAGACTTTTCTTTACAGTTTCAAGTGTAGTCTTCTCACATGCTCTTGGATTACATATGTGTCTTATCTGTTTGTATGTTGTGTAGATATCATTTCCAAATCGCTTGTATAAGTCTACATCAGCAAACGTTCTATCAGTTGGCTTCTTGCGTTCTATTTGTCTTATGATATTTAATTCATACGTATTACTTTGTATCGTTAGGCTGTCCACACTTACCACCTCTCTTCATCTACTATCGTGCAGCGCTTCTTCACTATGTTCTTTTCTTTGTTATGTTCTTTGTTATGGCATTGAATGCATAGCGTTTCTAGGTTGCTTAATATGTACGCTAAGTCTGGTCTGTCACGTAACTCCTTGATATGATGGACGTTCCTACCTTTGCTATACTTACCTTTACGCTTACACTCCTGGCATTCGTTGTTGTCTCTTTCTAATGCCTTGATTCTAATGTTCTTCCTCCAATAAGGATGCTTATAAAATTTAATAATATTATCTTGCTCATATAGTTTATTAATCTCTTGTATCGTTAGAGGTTTCATGAATCATCCTCACCTCTCTTTTAATCTCGACTTATCAATTACCCACGTCTTACCGATCTTCTTTGCTACAATCTTTTCTTGAGCACAAAGGTTCTTCACATAACCAGCTGATACATTAAGAATAGATGCAGCTTCATGTACACCAATTACATTGTGTAAGGGTTTATTCATTCCATCATCATTCTTCTACTTCTAAAATTTCCGGTTGTCCTGGTGTTACATCTGTTTCTTCTATTTCCCATGTGTTATAGATAAATTCCGTTTTAGTAAGATTTGTTTTTCTTCGTACTACTTTCTTCTTAATCACATACTCTTTGCCTAACATATCTAAAGACTTCATGACATCTAATAATACTTCTAATGATTCGATGGTACCTTTGTATGGCTTCATTTACGATCATCCTCCTCCAAAATAAAAAGCACCCAAATGGATGCTATAGTTTTATTAATTCACTTTAAATCAATATCGATATGATAATAAATTAGTAAAAATGTAAGTATAGGTAAATAGAGAAGAATGAAACCTTCTTACAGAAAGATAGATACTTATATCCATTTTTAATTACCTAACACAAAATGTATACATTATTGTCTATACATATCATTTATAAATATAGTCCGGTACGTGATATTTTAATATCCACGCAAAAACAAAAGAGCAACCGTTTCGTTCAGTTGCCCTTTCGTTAATTCTTTATGTTATTACTATAACTCATTTTTACAAGGGTTTCGTTACCCACAAAGTACCTTACTTAAAGGTTACCTACTAAAAAGTAACCTTTTATAATCCATCCACAAACTTTAACACCTTTCTTATTTCAGCGTGTTTACGTTTAATGTAATATGGACTGTAATCCAAATCATATGCAATTTGTTCTAATGTCATCCCATCGATGTATTTCTTTTGAATGATTTTATTGTCCAATCCTTCAAACTTATTAATCATTACCCTTAACTCATGCATATCGTTCATTGTATGAGCCAATTCATATTCAATGGCAGCAATACGATCCTCTAATTTAGCCCCTTCTGACTCTTCAGTTAAACGAACACCTTGAAGGTCACCATACACCCAACGTTTTAATTCTCTTTTACTTCGTAATAAATTGTTTTCTAGATAACAAATTCTATCTTCTAGGCTTCTATAATCTTTTAACCATTCTAACATTGTGTATGCCACCTCACTTATTTTAGGATGCCAGCTTGTACGAAAATGTTTCTCCAAGCATTATTAACACGATCTTTTTCGATTAATTTACCTCTACGAGCAATTGCCTTCTTCATTTTTCGTTTTTTAAGTTTTTTCATCGTTTTTCCCCCTTGTATTTTCACCTCAAACCGATGAATCGTTTTATACAGTGTTATTACACGTTTTTAGACGTTTTATATTACCCAAGACCTATTGCATTAGAAATTAATTTAAACGTTTAATTTCCTTATTATATAGAGCCGTTTTTTCGCAAGAAATGAAAATTAACTTTTGCTGTCATTCTCCTTTGGATAAAAGTCATTTTCCTTCGCATGTTCATCACAAGCCACAACTTCGATGAATTTATCCTTTGGATTGCCACTGTTTTTATATCTTCCATAAATGAAACCTTCTGTTGTAGCATCTTTATTACAACTGTTATAACAACAAACCTTTAAATCCGATTCCATTATCCTAACCTCACTTTCTATTCAAAGGATTATTTTGTTGAGTTTTAGATACTTTCATTGATTTTATCGATAAGCTCATTTAACTCTGATTCTGTTTCCATATCTGCTGTATTATCCGCGATTTCTTGTAGTTTTGTAGATAGCGCTAGTAAAAAATCAGTTGATGCATGCATCTTTTTCACTCTCCTTATCAAACGGTCCAATATCTTCCCCGACTGCCCCTAAGTAATTCTTACGATCCATTTCCCAACAATTACGGCACATCTTTTCACCTGGTACAAAGTCCAATAGATGCGGTCCGCGTAATTCTTTTCTAATTTCACCACACCATCCACATTCTCCACCGTTCTCGTACTCTGCCATAATCTTATTTAATTGACCTTCTGGAATACTTACATAACCAATCTGTTCTTCACACGCTAACTCGCCTGTATCGTATTTACTAGGCATTCCATCGTATCCGTAAGACTCCATATAATCATCTGTCATTTTATTCAAATCGATTACCAATCTATCATTAATAACTTTTAACCTTAATGTAGCCATTTTTTCTTCCTCCCCTGAATAAAACTCAATATTCCGTCAATACTGTAGACAACCCATTAAGTTACTTTCTCCTTGTTCCCCCTTGGAGATGAGCAGTTAGCTTTTGCTAGCTGCTCTTATTTCATCTTCAGTAGCATGTCTTAAAAATTCGATATGAACAAACCGTTCGGTATTATCTACGTATAAGTAAATCCAAACCAATTTTATTTCTTCAGATCCTTTTGTTACTATTCCTAATCCCTGTAATTCTGGATAATCAGGATGAATAACCATTACCAAATCATCTTTATAAAATCTCATGTGAATTACCTCGTTTTACTACAAAATGAAATTTTTATACTAATTTCTCAGCAATTGCATGAATCACATTAACTGTGACAGAATTTCCAGCTTGCTTATACAATTGCAAGTCAGAATTTACTTCTCTCGCCCGATCAAACGCCCAATCAGGAAAACCTTGTAGTCTCCAGCATTCTCTTGGCGTAAGTCGTCTAATACGATAAGGTGGTTTGTTTTCAATTGTCGCTTGGTTACAGGCCGTATCCAATGTTTGGGCAATCCCTTTACCAACACGCCCTCGTCTTGTTTCACTTCCTGGTACAGAACAGTTAATACTGTCACCAATTTGAGCTTCAGCATAACCTTTCTTAGTAGCTTCACGAACTTTAACTAATGTAGTTTCTTTACGTGCGACATTTCTTGGCAAGTAACATGCATGTGTTCGTGTAGTTAAACAGTATGCATTACCTTCCTCAGTAAGCGGGAATGGTTCTAATAAAACTTTAGGTTGTCTTCCACCACCTTGCATTGTATCTAGAGTAGGGGAAAGTCCTTCCGTTCCATAAATTCTATTTAAAGCTTCTTGTGAATAGTGGTTAAGATCTGCCGCTATTTTAATATTAGTTTTCCCACTATTTTCTCGGATAGGAAATACTTCTCGTCTACTTCTTCCTCTAAGATGTCCGATAATGAACACCCTCTCACGGTTTTGTGGGACTCCCAAATCTTTGCTGTTAAGTACTTGCCATTCCGCATCATACCCCAATTCATCAAGCGTGGAGAGGATTGTTCTAAATGTGTTCCCTCCGTCGTGATTGAGTAAGCCTTTGACGTTTTCAAGGAATAGATATTGTGGTTGGATTTCTTTGGCGAATCTAGCAATTTCAAAGAACAAAGTTCCTCTAGTTTCTGCGAATCCCAATCGCTTTCCAGCAATACTGAAGGCTTGGCAAGGGAATCCACCACAGATAACATCGACTTGTCCTCTAAGTAATCGTAAATCGTCGTTTGTGACAGTTGTAATGTCATGTGCCATCCACTCTCCTTTTGTATTATGAATTGCTTCGTATGATTTTCTAGCAAACTTGTCTATTTCTACATATCCCAGGCACTTATGACCTGCCTGCTCCATACCCATTCTGAACCCGCCTATGCCTGGCAAATAAGTCTATAAAAGTAAGACTCATATCACCACCTCGCTTTCTATTAAAATGAAGTGTTTTGTTAAGATGTTAAGAATTTACTACATAAGAACATGAACCGTTCTCTTCTAATGTCTTCAGTTCAATTTCAGCTACTTCATAATCTACTGATAGTTCGTTTTCAATGTACTCTTCAGCCATTTCTCTTGTAGGTAAAAAACAATTTTCACTAATTTCGAATGTATCTTCTCGTTTATTAAAGTCGTAAAAGACATCTTCATCCAATTGATAAGCAATCGCATAAAATCTCATCTTCCATTCTCCTTTTCTCCAAAATAACGCTTTTATTAAAAAATTCCACACATTGCTTTTACAATTAACGCTAAAGACTTTTCAATATCCTGCATACTTTCAACTCTTTTATTATTCAGAAGTAACTTGTTATCATCTGTCGCTTCTATAGTTAAAGTGGGATTACCATCTTCATGTTTAATAATTATGTTTTTCTTCACATTCGGCTGAAGTCTACCTACTGAGGAATTTACGTAAAGATCATTTTTCATTTTTTCTACCTCCGTTTTATACAAAATTCAAATTTGGTTATAAATGAGCCGTTTTAAAAATTCTTTTATCGCAATCAATACAATATGCAAATTTACTGTCCTTATAATTTAGAGAATCATGAAAATCTCCGTTCTCACGTTCACTCCCATCAAAATTGTGTCTCCATATAGATGAACCAGATATTTGTACTTTCGTATAATATCCTTCACTAGAGCCACAATGCGGGCATTCATCTATTGGCACTTTGACTTCATTCATCTCATCCCCACGTTTCTGTGCAAATTTGGTCTTACTTCACGTCTACACGTTTCTTACTATCTTCTTCACTAAATCCGTTTGGAAATCGCTTCATTAACTTATGAATGTTCTTCTCTGCGATCTCATTTAAATCAAGATGGTGCGTTTCTGCTAATGCTGCCAGGTACCAAAGTACATCGCCTAATTCCTTTTCTACTTCGTCTTCATTTAAATTATGGCCGTGATATACCGCCTTCTTGATATGGTCCGTAACTTCTCCTGCTTCTCCACATAATCCCATAGCATAGTTTGTAGCATTCTGCTCGTATGTTCTTCCTGCCGCAAATGTTCTTGTAACTGCTGTTTGATATTCTTTAAAATTCATTCCGTCCCGCTCCTTATAGGCAATTTAATAATGTTTCTCTACGCTCTTTTAATTCTTCTATCTTTTTCTTTGTCTTTTCTCTTTCAACATCCATCATTACTAGATGATATTCATACTTATTTATTTCTTCTTGATTAGATATAATCTCGCTTTTGACTTGTACGATGGTTTCTTTCTTCATTCAATCCCTCCTTACAGCCCTAATGCATTCATGATCTTCCCTTCGTGGAATCCATGTATGATATTTCCGTCTTCCATCAAGAAAGCTGGTAATGTCATTAACCCTTGTTGCTTTATGTGATGTTCATTTTCTTTTAATTCAACGTTAATTTCTTCAATTTCTACATCAACCGGACAATGTGCCAACATGAATTTCGCTCTTTTGCAGTCTCCACAATTATTTTTTGTGAACATAATGATCTTAGTTGCCATTTTGTTTCTCTCCCTTTAATAGTTTCCATAACTCTTTTTCATCCATTTCATAAAGCTGACGTCCTGTTTTTTCTTCTTTGTAAATTCCCTTATGTATTAGGACATCGATGTAAATTTGTTTCCTGTCCATTGCTTCTCCTTGCTTAGAAAATCCCTGTTTTTAGGTAATGTTTTGCCTGGTAATAAAACCTGTGATAAATATTGTGACCAATCATATTTTTGCTCATTGGTACTATTTCAAAGTTATATTTTGCTTTAAGACTTTCCAATCGACCTTTTAAAGCTTTCGGATCGTATCCGCTGCGATACAAACCCTTTGCGATTTTTTCATCAAAATCAGGTTCTTCCACAAATAATACAAACCTACTACCTTGCGCCCTAATAAGTTCATTGATAAACGCATGTTGTGTATTCTTCTGTAGATTCCCTGTAATTTCATCAACACCATTTTTCCTTTCTACGAAGCAATCTAAGTAAATATCACGATGGATTCCCAACTCTTCATTTTTTGGAATCATGCAAGAGTAATCTCCATGATCTAATTTTTGATTTTTTATTGGTACATCTTTTTGATGTAAGTAATCACGAATATGGTCATTTTTGTTTTCACGAGTATCAATTACGATTGTTAGCGTTTCAAGAATGCTACTTATTTCTTTATCTGTGTAATGGAAACGAATCATTTAGATGCCCCCAGCAACTCTGGGTTTTCGTAGATATTCCCACAAACAACACCAAACTTTATCGCTACTTCTAAACCTTTCCTTTCAGCGCCTTCAACTATATATTTACTTTTTAGCACTCTATATCCCCACGAATCAGTTAGCCAAATTACTTGTTTATATGTCGTTTCATATCTTCCTGTTTTAGTTTTCCCGAAATTTGTTAACAGTTCCGATGTACATTCAAGGATATCCCCGTCATAAATCTCTTTACCGTTCTTGTCTTTTAAACCCGTAAATTGTTGCGGTTCTAAACACGCCCACCAATTGTCATCTTCATGGTTTAGTATCCGCCAAACGTCATTATCTTTTGATACACATTCGCTATAAACCCAGCTTTCTCCGATCCATGCTCTAAACTTAATCTCTCTCATCTTCATGCTCCCTTCCTTGCATATAAAACCGCACGTTCATATATCTTTCTTGCCATTGCGTTTGATTCATCATTTTCAAATGGTCGATAATCTTCATACATGTCTGTCCATCCGTTCTTACTGAGAATGATTGTCCATTCATAAAACATTAGTAATGAACTTTGATCAGCAAGCAACCATTCATTTAACTTTTCGTTATGCTGCCATCCACAGAACTGATAGAAGATCTTTAAGATGGTAACTTTTTCGTTATTTGCACCCTTCCAGGACTTAAACCAATCATCGATTCCAGTGAAATTCTTTTCTGCAGCTTGCATAACTTTCTCAGTGATTAATTCCTGCCTCTTTATTCCGATTCGTCCATCCTTCGGATCGAGATAGATATTTGCGCCTGATTTCCAAATTGCACTTATAATTTCTAAGACTTTCAAATCTATCACCTCTGTTATCAGAAACTACTAAATTGTTACTGAAAAACGCCTAAAATCGCCATGTGTTACTAAAAAGTAACACGCTTCAGCCTTAGAGCCACAAGGGATTGAACCACTTTTGTTATTTTTGTTACCCATTTTGGGTATAAACGCTCCTAATAAGTACTTATATATATATTATTTTTTTGTTTATATATATTTTTAATAACAAAAGTAACAAAAAGAGTATAAAAAGTACCTTGAACCCTTGGTACATAAGGGTTTTAAGAGATTTTAAATGTGTTACTTTTAGTAACACTTTCGCTATTTTCATCGTTTTTCAGTAACTCTGACTGCTTAAAAGTATTTTTTCGGTCTGCTAAAGTAACACCCTTGATGAAATACTTATTTCGGTTGCCGCGTTCTCGTTTGAATCCTTGAGATTCTAAAATTCGATAAAACGCTCTATTTTTCAATTGATGTTCACCATTTTTAAAACACCAATTTGCATAAACTTCATATAAGTCTTTTGCTTCGACTTGAACATCTTCCCTTTTGAAACAACATTCGAACATGAACGGTCCGAGTATATCCATTTCTTCTTTATAATCGCCTGTTGCTTTCATAACGATTGCTGGATCGTTTAATCCCGACTGCTGCCACTTCAGACAACCTTCAATCGCCCAGTTTAGAATGCCTGGCATTTCAAGACTTAGTTTTTCAGGTAATTTCTTATCACGTTTTTCTTTTGGTAACTGTAGGTTGAACGGAATCAAGCGAATACGTCTCCAAATCCCTTCATCTACACCTTTAATTACTGGCTTATGGTTTGTTGTGAAGAACACCTTAAATTCTGGTATGAACTCAAAAAATTCTTGTCTAAGGAAACGTGCTAATACTGGCTCACCGCCTGTTATTTGTTTTACAAATGCTTCTGATAGTTGTTCTCCATCTTCACTTTCGATGGCTGATACAAAACGAGATCCAACTAATCTAGCAATATCGTTATTAGCTCCAGTTTCTTTTTTCTTGATGAAAGTATCTGACTTAGCTTGTTTGCCGTAATCACCCATAATATCCTTAATGATATTGATGAATGTGGACTTACCATTTGAACCTCCACCGATTAGGAAAACCATGATTTGCTCTGTAATCTCACCAGTAAGGGAATAACCAATTAACCGCTGCATGTATTCAGCTAGTTCTTTATCACCTTGGAAAATTTGATCTAAGAAATTAAGCCATTCGGGACACTTTGCATTTTCATCAAACGCGATATTCGTGATTTTAGTTAATCCAAGTTCTCGATCATGTTGCTGCAGCTTGCCTGTTTTTAAATCGACAATGCCATTTTCAACATTTAATAAGTATTTATGTGTATCAAATTCTTGGCGCTCTCCTGGAACAAGTGGCATAAGGTCCTTAATGCTATTCATTCGGACGTTTCTTCGTTCACACATCCGCGCCCATTTCATTTCTGATTCATCTTCAGATTTATTGAGACTGCGGAGTACCTTTGCTGTAATTCTTTCGATTTCTTTTTTGTTGTCTATCTTCCAACGTTTTCCGTCCCATATGAACCAACCGATATCATTAACAAATTTGATTACATGTCCATATTCATATGCGATACGTTCAGCATTACCTAGTTCTGTTAAACGGAATTTCTTTTTAGGCTTGTCCTCCACAACTTCAGCTACATCCTCATGTATAAAATCAAATGAAAATTCTTCGAATTGCTGTTTGTTATCCAAGATTGTTGTAGATGTGGAGGAAATGGCTACTCCTATTGTTCTTTCACCGTATGTTTCGTTTGTATCGCTAAAATGAATAACATCCCATTTATCACGAATTAAGCTACTTTCACGAAACATTGCATCCATTCTAATTGCTGACTTACCTGTCCAAAATGCAAGGTAATTACATAAAGCTAGGTCACTCGCTGAATGGTCATCATTTATTAAGTTGCCGTTGTACAGTGAGCGTATTTCATCACCATTTTTACTACGGAACATTTTCTCCCAAAGAGATTCGTTTGAAATTTTGATTTCGTCTTTTTCAAATTCCGCTAAGTTGACGCGTCCTTGAATGTCGCTATCATCAAAATACTGTTCAAACACTTCTGCTAGTTCATCCGTACGATCATAGACATCATTAGAATTTTCACGATTGCCAGTGAAAGTGAAGAATCGACCATAACTGTAAATTTCTAAACCGTGTTTTGTATTTTTCCTTCCAGTACCTAATACTGATTGTGGAAGACTACCTTTGATGATGATGTGGATACCTTTCTCTGATGGAGAAAACTCTGTGTAACTGTCTAATGTATCGATAATTTCTGTTGCAAAAGTATTTGTTTTTCCGTCCACAACACACTTATCAATATCTATTCCTATATAGTTGTCCTGCCTACTAAACACGAAACCTATTCCGTCATAGTCGCCTTCCAAGTAGAACTTGACCGCTGTTGCAAATGTTGACCAAGTACGTCTGTTATTTGCTTGAGCCATTTCACCAGTGACCTGACATGGAACTTTGGTTTGCTTGCCATTTCGTGTTTCAAACTTCCACAATATCCACTGAGGAAGGGCCTTTAACTCGGCAGGAATTTCATTAAAATTGTATGGATTCTTTTTCATTTCGCCCTCCGATTTGCCTTTTAGGGTATAAAAAAGAGAAGTCGGTCAAAACCAACCTCTCTATTTAGTTATTTAGAACGGTAAATCGTCTCCAATTTTGACTGTAGGACCGCTTGTTACCGGACTTACATCCGATACATCATAGTATTTTGCCTTAGCAGCAGTACGTTTTTGTTTTTGACCATCCACAACCTTGTCATACTCTTCATGTTTTACTGTGATTTGTAGATTCTTATTAATAAGTTGTTTACCCATATCCTCAGGAGAATTAAAGGCATGATTATTACCAAATCCGCATGCTTTTAATAATGAATTGACAATTTTTACTGAAACCTCATGTTCGAATGTAAATGTGTTATAAAGAATTTTTGCCCCTTGGTGATTTTGTGGTACATCACTACGAATCTCAAAATCTACCGATAATTTATCTTTACCAGCTTGTGTTTTACCCGCTTCGGCATTTACAATTACCGCTTCATATTTACCTTCAGCTACTAATTCAAAACCTGTATTTACGTTAGTTTCATCAAATTTAAAGAATGACATTATTTATTTCCCCCTTGTTTTTCTGGTACATAACCAATTTTAAAAATATCTTCATGAGCGCAAGCCTTACGTTTATCAAGTTGGTTCTTTGCAAAGATGTAAGGCGAAGGATCTAGAATAAACCCATAATTTTTTGTTTCTTCATTAATGAATGACTTAGCAACTACCTGGCATAGACCCATAAAGTTGTTTAGAATTTTCATTCGAATATCAGGATAAGCACGATTGACAGCTTGTCCACTAGGTAATTCCCATTTATCAGTGGTTTCCCATGCTGTAAATACAACACGTTTTCCTAACGTTTGTATAAAACGAACACTATCGATTATGAAAAAATCAATTTGTTGGTAATTCGCTTGTGAAGGAACACGATTGTTATTCCCCTCGCGACCTAAGTTAGCAAGCATGGATCTAGTTAACTCTGAAATGTTATCGAAAAAGATCGTATCGTATTGTGACAAATCAGTTGTGGATAAATCTTTCATGAGTGCATTCCAGTTCGTCCAAGCATCATAGGTATCAAATTTAACAATATCAATATCCGCATTGCCTGATAATGGAGCTTGTGTTTTGTCGATTGGAATGTAAAGTGTCTTACCTTCTAAATAATTTGCCGTGGATGTCTTACGCATTCCTGGATTACCATAAATCAAATACGTTGAGTTATCCGTTGTAATGCTAGAAGCATTTGTAATTTCCAATTAATTCACCTCCACTCTTCCTAATAAATAATCTGTTGATACACCTAAAGCAGTTGCTAAATCGCATAATACATAAATGGTAGGTCTAGAATCTCCGATTTCATAATTTGAAATCGTACATCTATCTTTATTAATCATTTCTGCTAATTCTTGTTGAGTAAGGTCTTTATTTCTTCTTATCTCTCTAAGCCTTGCAGGAAACATAATATTTACCCCTCTGCCATTTTCTTTAGAACAAAAATTGTAGCTTCAAAGTCCTTAATTTTACTTTCAATGTCTTGAATGTTTTGTTCAAGAATCGGCTTTCTTTCTATTACACGCTCTAATTTGCGTTTACAATCGTTTAAATTTCCTTTTTCCACACTTAATGACTTTTCTAATTCTTCAATAGCAGCGTTCATTTACTCACCTGCCACTTTCTTTATGGAATGAGCTTCTACATATTGTTTGATGCAATCTGTTTCATCGTGTATGTAATCTCCATCAATATCCCGGTACTCTTCACCAATGTATATTTCCTTGCCACAACTTTTGCAATCGCACATAACATTGCTTATTACTGAATCATGACGATTCCCGACTACCATTGAGTTTTCTACTATTTGGAATCCCTCCAATTTTTTCTTCCATTCTTTCTAGAGTATAGAGAGAGTAATAGACTATGTTGTCATGTATAAAAGCTACTTCATGCGGAAGTTCTTCAGAATCACGATTCGCTATAATTGGTTTCATTCTGTGTTCAGCTAATGCTGATTCAAATGTTTCATTATTAAGATGAACTTCATTACCACGAATACTGATAATGCCATCTTCATTACCTGCTAATCTGATAGCTTGTACAGCTTTACTTACTTCTTTAATGTTCATTAGCAGTTCACTCCTTTACATGAGTTGTGCTATAATCATCTTGAAAATTGATTTTATCTAGATCACCTGTTGGAGCAGGTGGTTTTTCTTTTTTCTAACCTCACCTTTTATAACTCGCTTATAATCAGGATTGATTTTTTTATAGGCCTTTCTTTTCTTCCTATTGATAGTAAATCTATCTTTTCCAATTTCTTTTGCAATTTCTTCATCTGTAAATCCATGAGATTTTTTTACTAATATAAGTCTTTCTTCTAAGTTCAACCCGCTTAATAATTCTTCGCATTGGACTGTATTCATAACTACTTCTTCTACATTGACTGGATCGACCGCGAAAAAACCATTTTCGTATTCTCCATCTTGATAAAGATCAATTGAATGAAATTGCATTTTATTTCTTTCTTCAGGTTTACACTCTTTGCTAACTTTAATTAACCTTCCTTTTTTGTGTACTTCGTTGATTATTTCCCATTTAATAGTCATTACTGCATAAGTATTAAACCCGCCAATTTTTTGTGGATTATGTTTCAAACACAATTCCCAAAGTTTTATTTTTCCAACTTGAACTAAATCATCAAATTCCATGTTATTATTCTCAGCAACTTGAGATGCTGTAAGATAACTACCAAATCCTTCTTTAATAGCTGTAAGCACAAGATGTTCTTTCTCTTCGAACAACTCTTCAGGTGTCATTGTCTTTGACCTTCCCTTCATTATTAGTTATTTAGATTTTTTATTTCCTTTGTAGTACCCATAACGATGATCAACTTCTGCAATAAACATTACAAGAATCATTACAATTGCTGCTTGTATAAAGCTTTTTGCATTTTCGAATACTAGAAACATGATGATTAAGTAAAGTGCCCCATACATACCGTAGAAAAGTTTAGAATTCATCTTCCTTCCTCCTTTATATACCTTCTATCTATCCAATCCATTAAACGAATAAATACAGCAAGTACAATGAATAAAACCAGAATCATTAAATGCGATAATGTGCTTTCTTCCATCCCTTACCCCTCCTTTTCAGAAACCTTCATTCTTTTGGATTTTTTAGCCCAGTATCGTTGATTTGCCGCTTTAACCTTTTCCTTGTTTTCAGCTCTCCACAACTTCATGTATTCATTTCTTGCTTTACGAGCTGATAACTCTTCATTCTTTACCAAAAGTAAACACCTCCTATAAAACTTGTCAAAATGTAAAGTTTACTTTAAAAATAAAACTTTACGAAATGTAAAGTGTCATCTTCATCTTTTTCTTTATCTTCATCT